>CAYJJM010000119.1:0-4163 GCA_964370515.1 uncultured Oscillospiraceae bacterium
TCCAGCCTGGCTCTTGGGCAATTAACCCAAATTCACCGTGGCTTATATGGTTGCCTCTCATGGCTCTACCCTTCATTCTGCCTCTGTGAACTCTTCTACGTTTCACACGCTTTGGCATTAACATGGTCGTCCCTCCTTCCTTGGTCTATTCTTCTACTGAAGCTTCTTCAACATTTGCTTCAACTACTTCTACTTGTGGAGCCTCAACTTTTGGAGCCTCTTTCTTTACAACTCTTTGACCTCTTGGGTTTGCAGCCTTTGCCACTTTAGGAGCATCATCTCTTTTGAATCTATCTCCACCATCTTTCCTCGGTCTTCTATCGTTATTTTTTCTGTTCTTTCTGTCATCTCTCTTGCCAGAACGCTCTTTTTTCTCTTCTTCAAGATATGGTCCTTTTAGTCCTTTGTCTAGGATTTCTCCATGGTTTATCCACACTTTTACTCCCAGTTTTCCATAAGTTGTATCTGCTTCTGCAAATCCATAATCTATGTTTGCTCTAAGAGTGTGAAGAGGAACATTTCCTTCGCTGTATTTTTCGCTTCTTGCTATTTCTGCTCCACCAAGTCTACCTGAAACTAAAACTTTAATTCCCTTTGCATTAGCCTTCATGGTTCTGCCCATAGCTTGTTTCATAGCTCTTCTGAAAGAAACTCTATTTTCCAACGCTTGTGCAATACTTTCAGCAGTAAGTTGCGCATCTAGTTCTGTTCTTCTAATTTCTTTTATGTCTAGTACAACAGTTTTCTTTGTCAGCTTTACTAAGTCTGCTTTTAGTTTGTCTATTCCATCTCCAGCTTTTCCTATTACCATACCCGGGCGACCTGTTAAAATTATTATTTTAATTTCTGATTCGCCTTTTCTTTCAATTAGAATTTTAGCAATTCCTGCTGTGTAAAGTTTTTTCTTTACGAATTCTCTAACCTGTTGATCTTCGATTAAGCAATCAGCAAAATCGTTCTTGTTAGCATACCATTTTGAATCCCAGTCTTTAATAACTCCGACTCTGAGACCGTGTGGACTTACTTTTTGACCCATTACTTAACCTCCTTTTCATCGCTTACAGTCACGCTTATATGACTGCTTCTTTTTAGGATTATAGATGCTCTTCCTTGAGCTCCTGCTCTCCATCTTTTCATTGTTGAGCCTTGATTGATTATTATTTTTGAAATGTATAAATCATCTGGGTTCATATCGTTGTTGTTTTCTGCATTTGCAGCAGCTGACTTAACAACTTTTTCTACTAATTCCGCACCTTTTCCTGGTGTGAATTTAAGTATTGTTAGTGCCTCATTCAAGTCTTTTCCTCTTACTAAATCTGCAACAGGCTTTAGCTTGATAGGAGACATTCTTACATATTTAGCAATTGCTTTTGCTTCCATTTTTTATCTCCTTTCTTATCGGCTTTTCTTGTCGGCCGCATGGCCTCTATATGTTCTAGTTGGAGCGAATTCTCCAAGTTTGTGGCCTACCATGTCTTCTGTAATGTATACAGGAACATGTTTTCTACCATCGTGTACTGCGATAGTGTGTCCTACCATCTGAGGAAATATTGTTGATGGTCTTGACCAGGTCTTTACTACTTTCTTATCATTGGCTTCATTCATTGCCTCTATTGCTATGAGAAGCTTTTTGTTGACGAAAGGACCCTTCTTTAGCGATCTACTCATTTTTAATGCTCCTTTCTACTTACTTATCTTTTCTCTTCTTAACTATATATTTGTCTGTTGGTTTGTTTTTCTTTCTTGTTTTATATCCTAATGCAGGTTTTCCCCAAGGAGTTACAGGACCTACTCTACCAATTCCTGTTCTTCCTTCACCTCCACCGTGAGGGTGATCGTTAGGGTTCATGGCAGATCCTCTAACTGTAGGTCTTATTCCCATATGTCTTTTCTTACCTGCTTTACCTATTTGGATATTTGAGTGATCAGAGTTTCCTACTTCTCCAATAGTTGCTCTACACTCAATTCTTATTTTTCTTACTTCTCCAGAAGGAAGTCTAACTTGAGCATAATCTCCTTCTTTTGCCATTAACTGAGCTCCATTTCCTGCAGATCTAACAAGTTGTGCTCCTTTTCCTGGTTTAAGTTCTACATTATGTATCACTGTACCAACTGGAATATTAGTTAATGGAAGTGCATTTCCTACTTGGATATCCGAATTTGGTCCAGATACGATTACATTGCCAACTTTTAGTTTATTAGGGGCGATAATGTATCTTTTTTCTCCATCAGCATATACTATTAAAGCTATGTTTGCACTTCTGTTCGGATCATATTCAATAGCTACTACTTTTCCTTCGATACCATCTTTACTTCTTTTAAAGTCAATGATTCTATATTTAGCTTTTGCTCCACCACCTCTGTGTCTAACTGTTATCTTTCCTCTTACATTTCTTCCTGCATGTTTCTTAAGATTTACAGTAAGAGATTTTTCCGGTGTACTTTTTGTGATTTCCTCAAAAGTAGAAACCGTCATTCCTCTTAAACCGGGAGAGGTTGGATTATATTTTTTAATTCCCATTTTATTTTCTCCCTCCTATTTATAGACCTTGGAAGAATTCGATTTCTTTACTCTTCTCTGTTAGAGTAACTATCGCTTTCTTTGAAGCGGCAGTCATCCCTGAAGTTCTTCCCATTCTCTTTAATTTTCCGTTAACGTTCATAATATTAACCTTTGCAACTTCAACTTCAAATATTTCTTCAATAGCATGTTTTACTTCTGTTTTGTTTGCATCGGTAGCTACATGGAATGTATATTTCTTTGCCTGTGCATCTTCCATGCTTCTTTCAGAGATTACAGGCTTTATTATCACATCGTAAGGGGTTCTCATTATGAATACACCTCCTCAATCTTCTTAATCGCATCTTTGGTTACTATAAAGTTTGTGTGATTGATTATTTCATAAACATTCATAGTTGATACAAGTGCGGTCCTTACTCCAGGAATGTTCGCTGCTGATCTAACTACATTTTCGTCTTTTTCTGCTGTTATAATCAAAGCTTTCTTTCCTATGTTTAAATTCTTTAAAACCTTTACCATTTCTTTGGTTTTAGGTTCTGCCATCTTTAATTCATCTAGTACTATTATTTCTTTTTCTAAAACTTTAGATGATAATATTGATTTCATAGCCAGTCTTCTTAATTTCTTTGGAAGTGAGTATCTGTAGCTTCTTGGTTTTGGTGCAAATACCACTCCTCCTCCGATTTGAGATGGGTCAGTTGAACTACCCTGTCTATGTCTACCAGTACCTTTTTGTCTAAAAGGCTTTCTTCCACCGCCACGAACTTCCGCTCTTGTTTTGGCTGATTGTGTGCCTTGTCTTTGATTTGCCAAGTAGTTTTTAACTACTGCATGAACTGCGTTTTGGTTAGGCTCTATTCCAAAAATTTCATCCTTTAGATCTAGTGTTCCAACTTCAGCACCTGTCATGTCTAGTACTTTTACTGTTGCCATGTCTTGCGTCCTCCTTTCCTATCTCTATTTTCCTTGTCCTTTTACTGCGTATTGGATTTCTAGCAGCCCACCTTTTTTGCCAGGTACTGCTCCCTTTACAAGTATTAGGTTTCTTTCAGCAATAACTTTTACTAAGTCCACATTTTGAACTGTTATAGTTTCTCTTCCCATTCTTCCTGGGCCTGCATTTCCTTTGAATACTCTAGAAGGATATGTTCCCCCTGCCAAAGCTCCTGCAAGTCTTTTGTGTTTTGAACCGTGAGTCATAGGTCCTCTGCCATGTCCGTGTCTTTTAATGTTTCCTTGAGTTCCTTTTCCTTTGGATATTCCAGTTACATCTAGTTTTTTTCCTTCTTCTAGTTCTGCAACTGTCATCACTTGTCCAACTTCATAAGTTTCGCCTTCTTCTGTTCTGAATTCAGTTAGATGCTTTTTAATTTCAACTCCTGCTTTTTCAAAATGACCAGTTCTAGGCTTGTTTGCTCTATGAGCTTTCATTTCCTCAAATCCAACTTGGACAGCTTCGTACCCATCATTTTCTTTTGTTTTGATTTGTGTTACAGTTTGAGGTCCTGCTTCAATTACAGTTACAGGAACAACTTCTCCTGTTTCCAAGAAAATCTGAGTCATTCCGATTTTCCTGCCTAAAAATTTCTTCATATTTTCCTCCTTGTTTCTTACAGCGGATTATCATTGTGATAATCATACT
>CAYJJM010000119.1:4192-4519 GCA_964370515.1 uncultured Oscillospiraceae bacterium
CCCTTTGTGAGTTCTTTGTACAAACTGTTCTCTACTGTCTTTGTACTTATGTACAGCTCTTATTATTGTTACAACTTCCTTTTCTGTTGGAAGTGGTATGGGTCCTGAAACTTTCGCTCCAGTTTTTTGTGCACTTTCTACAATCTTTGCTGCAGATTGGTCCAATAGTGCGTGATCAAATGCTTTTAATTTGATTCTGATTTTTTGCAATTCGCTCATTTTTTCCTCCTTTTAAATTTTTGTACTGTTTTCGCTATTCTCGTACAAGGGGATTTTTCCTTTGTTTTGCAAGGGTTTTGCTTTTTTTGAAAGCTCTACACTTGTCCG
>CAYJJM010000120.1:0-4514 GCA_964370515.1 uncultured Oscillospiraceae bacterium
CTGCTTTCTTAGATTATACGCCTAATAGGCACATTGAAGTTGTGGCTACACCAGGGGGAACAGGGGCACTTAAAAACACTGTTTCAAACTACTCCAAACCAGGAGAAAAGATATTAACATCTGACTGGTTCTGGGCACCTTACAAAACTATTGCTCAAGAACAAGGTAGGGATATTGCAACATATACACTATTTGATGATGGGGGAAACTTCAACACCAAGTCTTTTGAAGAAAAGGTGAAAGAACTTTTGGAAGTACAAGAAAGCCTAGTTATATTCCTTAACACCCCAGCCCACAACCCTACTGGATATTCTCTTTCTAATGAAGATTGGAATAGAGTTATTGAAGTTTTAAACTCAGCCTGCAAAAAAGATAAAAAAATAATTTTGTTTATAGATGCTGCATATATTGACTTTGCAGGAGATCCTAAAGAATACAGAAGTTTCCTTCCGCTTTTAGAAAAATTAGGAGAAGGAGTATTGCCTATAGTTGGGTATAGTGCTTCTAAAACATTTACAATGTATGGAATGAGATGTGGTGCAATGATTTGCCTAGCACCAACAAAAGAAATTTCAGATGAATTTAAACTTCTTAATGAATTCTCTTCTAGAGGAACTTGGTCTAACTGCAACAAGGCATCGCAGGTTTTAATTGACAAAATATATCAAGACCAAAAACTGATCGATGAAGTCGACAAGGAAAGGGCTAAGTTTAGAGAAATGCTTATTAAGAGAGGCAAAACCTTTGAAGAAACTCTTAAATCTGAAGGTGTAGACCCTGTTCCTTTTGACTCGGGATTTTTTGCATGTGTAGCTTGCGATAACCCAGATGAAGTGGCGAAGGATTTGGAAGAGTTAAATGTTTTTTCAGTAGCTTTGGCAAAAGGTGTTAGAGTTTCCGTTGCCTCTATTAGCGAAGAAAAGTGCAAAGTTGTAGCAAAGGCTATTGGGAAGGTATTGAAGAAGTAATAATTTATGAAAAAAAGCACATTCTTGCATGGTGCTATAGTTGCATCAATGTCATATATAATAGTTAAAGTAATAGGTGTCCTATATGTAATCCCCTTTAATGCTATAATTGGAGAAGATGGGGGTGCTTTATATAGCTTTGGATATAATATTTATGCAGTATTTTTAAGTATTTCTAGTGCAGGAATTCCCTTTGCAATGGCAAAAATAATAGGGGAGTATAACGCACTTGGATATGAAAATGCCAAGGAGAAGGCTTATAAAGTTGGTAGAAATATATTAATTGCTTTATCTATTGTCGCATTTGGAATTATGTTTATTTTTGCAAATGGCTTTGCTAGATTTATGATAGGAGATAATGCGGTTACGACTTCTGCAGAAGATGTAGCCTTTGTAATTAGGTGCATATCTTTCGCTATATTGGTAATTCCTTTTCTTAGTGTTACCAAGGGTTATCTTCAAGGACATAAATTCATTACGCCTATATCGGCCAGTCAAATAATTGAGCAACTTGTGAGAGTTGCTGTGATTTTGATTGGAAGCTATGTATTTATGCTTGTGCTGAATTTAGGACTTAGACTTACAATAGGTGTTAGTATGCTTGGTGCCGGACTAGGGGGACTAGTTGCAGTATTGTATCTAAGAAGAAAGCTTACCAAAGGCAAGGCCCACTTTATATGTGAAAACAAATCCGATGATAGTCATATTACTAGTAAGGAAATTTTAAAGAAAATTCTTGTATATTCAGTGCCTTTCATAATAACCAGTGTAGCTACAAATATATATATCTTTGCCAATATGGTTTTGCTCGTAAGAACTATGGGTGATATACTTCATTATGACCCTGAAATAACAACAACAGTAACAGCGGTATATAGTACATGGGGTTCCAAGCTTCTTTTAATAGTAATATCTTTTACTGCGGGAATAAGTATGAGTTTCTTGCCTAATATAGTAGATAGCTATGCAAGGGGCAACATTCAAGATATATCCAACAAATACAATAAGGCTTTGCAAATTATATTTATCTTCATAGTTCCCCTAACAATATTTTTGGGGATATTTGCTGAAGAAGTATGGACACTGTTTTATGGAGAAAGTGAATATGGCCCACTAATTTTCAAAGTATATATATATGTCGCTATAACAAACAGCCTTTTTGCCTTGGTTAATAATTTAGCTCAGGGAATGAATAAGTTTAAAATGGTTTACATTTTGACGGGTATTGGGATAGGATTAAATATACTCTTGGCGGTACCTTTTATGCTGCTTATGGAGTGGATAGGAACAGAAGTTGTTTATGGTGCGATTTTTGCATCGATAATAAGCATGGGGCTGGCATTTATAATTGCAACGATTTATTTTAGAAAAAAAGAGGGATTTGATTACAGCGAAACAATAAAGCTTATGCCAAAGATTATACTAGGTATAATTGTGTTTATTGGAGTATCTATTCTTGCCAAAGAATTTGTTCCGCTAGAATTTAATAGTAGAATTATGCAAATAGTATCTCTGGGAGTTTATGGAGCAATAACCTTTGGGATATATGCGGGAGTTAGTTTTATATTGGGAACTTTAAAAGTGGCCTTTAGTAAAGAAGAAAAATTAAAGATGTAAGACTAAAAAATTAAGAGGCGAAAAGCAAGACTAATTTTTAAAAACTTAAAACTCAAAAAAAGGAAAAAATGCTAAATCAACATGCACATTTGATGTATGTTGATTTTTTGTTAATGTGCATGCGCATAAAAACATATTTATAATTTAGTCAAAGGAATAATGATGGACGGTAAGAGATGTGCTATATTTAAATTAATTAAAGCGACTCCAAAGGGAAGAAATTGAAAAAATAGTTATTGCAAAAAAATCAATAATAGTTGAAAAGTAAAACAAATTTGATAGGAGGATGACATGGCAGAGAAGAAGAGAGGCGGTATAGAGTTAATCGCATTAAACAAAGTACCGGAAAGTGAAAGACAACATTGGGCATCAGTAGGCCTTGTTCAAGCAGGTTATATGATATCTGCAACAAGTTTATGGACAGGGAGTTTACTAATTAGTGGGATGAGCTTAATGAATGCCCTAATTGCAGGTGCTATAGGATATGGAATTATAGTAATTATTTGTACACTTCAAGGAGTTATGGGAAGAGACTTGGGAGTCCCATCTATAGTGGCTGCTGGATCAACTTTTGGTGAAAGAGGAAGCCAACTATTCGTTTCATTAATAATGGCAGTGTCTACAATAGGTTGGTTTGCAATAAATGCAAATATCTGTGGAGCAGCATTTTCAGGGCTTTTAGAAAGTTCCTTTAATATATCAATACCTATTCCTGTTTCAATTGTTTTTTGGGGAATCATAATGACAAGTACAGCAGTGCTTGGATTTAATAGTTTAAAGAAATTAAACATTGTGGCAGTGCCAGTAATGATAGCAGCCGTTGTTGTTGCAATGTATATGGTGTTAACTAGCGGAGAGAAAGTTGATTTTTGGTCATATATGCCAGCTGATGATATGACAATTAGCATGTGGGTTGGTGTAGATATTGTTTTAGGAGGATTTATCTTAGGAGCAATTGCAGCTGCAGATTTTACAAGATATCAAAGAACAAGAGTAGATGTTCTTAAGTCTTCCTTTATTGGAATATTCCCATTAGGCGTTGTGTTGCTATTAGCGGGAGCATTATTATCTATAGTTGTTGGCAGTGAAGACTTAACAGTTATATTTGTAACTATCGGCCTTCCTGTACTAGGGCTAATGTCATTGATATTATCTACTTGGCCTGCTAATTCAGCCAATGCTTATGCATCTGCTTTGGATATTATGAATGTTGTAAAGTTAGATGACAAATATAGACCATGGGTTGCTGCAGGTTGTGGAATCTTTGGTACAATTATAGGCTCTTTTGAAGTTATCTTTTACTTTGAAACTTTCCTAATATATCTTAGCATAGTCTTAACACCTATTGCAGGAATTATGATTGCAGATTATTGGGTTATAGGAAAAGGAAAAGCAGAAAATTGGAAAGTTAAAAAAGGATTTAACTGGATGGGTATAGTTTCCCTTGTTATTGGAGTTGTAAGTTCTTTGTTCATTACAGTTGGTCTTGCAAGCTTCAACGGTGCAGTTATTTCATTTGTGGTATATCTAATAATCAAAAAACTATTTGGGGGAAACTCTAATTAGTAGAAGATGTGAAAATAGGGTTAGATTAAGGTTACAATAATGATATTAGTGAAAAAAATATAAATGGAGACTTGAAAATACAGGCTAACTTAAGGAAAGTTTATAAAAGTTAAAAATTGAAACAAAATCGGAGAGAAAAATGAAAACATATTCAAAGCAAAATATAATTGATTTATTATATGGATGCACAGTCCTTGGTACAGGAGGAGGAGGAGGGCTAAAGGAAGGCCTTGCCATGATGGAGGAAGACTTTAGGTTAGGCAGAGAACTTAAGGTAGTAAGCGTAGATGAAGTTCCAGAAGATGCTTATATTGCAACACCTTATGGTTGCGGAGCACCTACTCCTGAAGAAGCAGGAGAAAT
>CAYJJM010000121.1:0-265 GCA_964370515.1 uncultured Oscillospiraceae bacterium
TGCTTCTTGCATGGATTTTATCATCTACTAAATGGTGTAATTTTAGCATATACATATAGCCAACTGTTACTGGATTATCTAGTGGCATTCCTGTTCTACCATCTCTAAGTATAAGTTTTCCGCTTTCATCATGGCCACACTCTCTAAGCAGCTCTCTTATATCCTTTTCGCTTGCTCCATCAAATACAGGTGTAGCAACATGCCATCCTTTATCTTTTGCAGCTAAACCTAGGTGAACTTCTAGCACCTGCCCAATGTTCATACG
>CAYJJM010000121.1:275-4418 GCA_964370515.1 uncultured Oscillospiraceae bacterium
GGTTAAGCATTACTTGAAGAGGTCTTCCATCTTCTGTAAATGGCATGTCTTCTTCTGGAAGTATGGTGGATATTACACCTTTGTTCCCATGTCTTCCCGCCATCTTATCACCAACACTTATTTTTCTTTTTGTTGCAACATAACATCTAACAACTTTGTTAACTCCCGGTGGAAGTTCTCCTTCATCTTCTCTAGAAAGAGTTTTAACATCTACAACAACTCCTGTTTCTCCATGTGGGATTCTTAGAGATGTGTCTCTTACCTCTTTGGCCTTTTCTCCAAAGATTGCTCTTAGAAGTCTTTCTTCTGGGGTTAGATCACTTTCTCCTTTTGGTGTAACCTTACCTACCAAAATAGTCTTACTTCTTACTTCTGAACCAGGTACTATTATCCCTTCTTCATCAAGATTTCTTAAAGCTTCTTCTCCTGCATTTGGAATGTCTCTAGTTATTTCTTCTGCTCCTAGTTTGGTTTCCCTAGCTTCAGTTTCATATTTTTCTATATGGATTGATGTTAGAACATCTTCCATTATTAATCTTTCATTAAGGATTATAGCATCCTCATAGTTGTATCCTTCCCAGGTCATAAATCCTACCAAAAGGTTTTTGCCCAACGCTATTTCTCCAGTGTCTGTAGAAGGTCCGTCTGCCAAAACTTCACCTTTGGCAACTTTTTCTCCTTTGAATACTATAGGTCTTTGATTTATACAAGTACCTTGGTTAGATCTTTTAAACTTAAGTAATCTATAAGTATCTATTTCTCCTGTATCTGTTTTAACTTTAATAATATCTGCATCTACATAGTCAATAACACCATCATTTTTTGCTATTTGTACTACTCCAGAGTCCTTTGCAGCCTTTCCTTCTATGCCTGTTCCTATCATTGGTGCCTCTGTAACAAGAAGTGGTACAGCCTGTCTCTGCATGTTTGCTCCCATAAGAGCTCTGTTAGCATCATCATTTTCCAAGAAAGGAATCATTGCTGTTGCAACGGAAACTACCTGTTTTGGAGAAACATCCATATAGTCAATCTTGCTTCTTTCAACCAGTCCTATTTCTCCGCCAACACCTCTAGATGCAACTTTAAGATTTGCAAACATTCCCTTTGAATCTATAGGCTCATTAGCCTGAGCTATTATCATTCTTTCCTCTTCATCTGCAGACAAGTATTTTATTTCTTCTGTAACTATTCCATCTTTAACCACTCTATATGGAGTTTCTATAAATCCATATTCATTTATAATTCCATAAGTGGTTAATGATCCAATAAGCCCTATGTTAGGTCCTTCAGGTGTTTCTATAGGACACATTCTTCCATAATGTGAATGGTGAACATCTCTAACTTCAAAGCTTGCTCTTTCTCTAGAAAGTCCTCCAGGGCCTAGTGCCGAAAGTCTTCTCTTGTGAGTAAGTTCTGAAAGAGGGTTCGTTTGATCCATAAATTGAGACAACTGAGAACTACCAAAGAAATCTCTTATAGCAACGGTTACAGGTTTAATATTGATTAATCCTTGTGGTGTGATTTCAGCAATATCTTGTGTCGCCATTCTATCTTTTATTGCTCTTTCTATTTTGGCAAGGGCGACTCTAAATTGATGCTGTAATAATTCTCCTACTGTTTTAAGTCTTCTATTTCCTAAGTGATCTATATCATCTACATTTCCAATTCTATAATCTAAGTTAAGCAAATAACTCACAGATGCTATAACATCATCAATTATAAGATGTTTCGGATATAAATCATTCTTTCTTTCAATTAAGGCTTCTGTTATATCTTTATCGCCTAGATTGTCTAAGATATCTCTAAGAACAGGATAATAAACCTTTGTAGCTACTTTGGCTGCCCTTGGGTTTTTCTTGTCTATTTCTACATATTGGTTTAAATCCACAAAGTGATTACCTATAACCTTTGTTACTACAGGGTTTCCTCTTTCATCTGTAGCCTTAACTAGTACAGATTTCACTCCTGCATTTTCTATTGTTTTTGCCATTGTCATATTGATTGACTGGTCTTTTTCTAATATGATTTCTCCAGTATTTGGATCAACTACATTTTCTGCCACAAATATGGTTTCAACTCCCCCATATAGTCTTTCTGAAAGGCAAAGTTTTTTGTTATATTTGTATCTCCCCACCTTAGACACATCATATCTTTTTGAGTCAAATAAAAGGGAATTAATTAAGTTCCAAGCATTGATTTTTGTTATATTATCTGCTTCATCTGGTCTTAATTTTTTGTATATTTCTTTAAGTGCATCTTCAGAATTATTAGTGTGGTCTTTTTCCATAGTGGCTAAAAGTTTCGGTTCTTCTCCAAAGAGACTAACTAAATCAGCATTTGTTTCAAGATTTACATCTAAGTTGCTATTAAATCTAACTCTTTCGTTCTCTATATATTGACCCATAGCTTTAACCAAAATGCTAATCGGCTGTTTTCTATTTCTATCTACTTTTACATATAATATGTCGTTTGTAGTTTCATACTCAAGCCAAGCTCCTTTATTAGGTATAAGTTGCCCCTTGTATAGCATTTTTCCTGTCTTTAAATCCATTTCTTTAGAATAGTAAGGACCAGGTGCTCTCACTAGCTGAGTAACCACTACACGCTCAGCTCCATTATATATAAATGTTCCTGTTTCAGTCATCAAAGGAAAGTTACCCATGAAAACTTCTTGTTCTTTTATTTCTCCAGTTTCTTCATTGTGTAAACGCACATTAACTTTAAGTGGAGTCGCATATGTTGCGTCCCTCTCTTTACATACCTCTTGGCTATATTTTGGTTGTTCTCCCAGCGAACAATCAATAAATTCTAATATAAGGTTTCCACTCTCCGATTCTCTCCCTTCTTTATCTTGTTTCCCCATACTTTGAATAGGTGAAAAATCTTCAAAAACTTCTTTAAGGCCTTCTTTAATAAACCACTCGTATGATTTTGTTTGAATTTGAATTAGGTTAGGCATCTCGCCAATTTCTCCTATTTTAGAAAATGTTTGGCGTTCTCTCTTTCCTAATTTTATAGTTTTTGGCATATTTATTTCTCCTTATATATTCACACATTAAACTCTATTATAGGCAAAAATAGGCACTTTCTTTTTTTTGAAAAATGCTACACTTTTGCACTATAAGTCAATTTATAATAGTATCACAAAACCTTTTCTTAGTCAAGGATTTTAAGTTTAAATTGTTAAGTTTATTTGGAATATTTGGAACAACATTCACTTAGTCGGAGCAACTTTAGTTGATTTGATATTAAGTTTAACATTAAACGGCTTTTTATTTTTTTACCACTTTAAACATTTGCCACTTTATACACGCCAACCTAAATTAGACTGTTTTGATGCATAAAAAAAATAATATGGTATAATAGTAAAGAATTTAAAACTAGTAGAATAATATTTTTTTTACAGGAGGTTGTTAATGTTTAGTAATTTTGCTCAAGCAAAAGAGTATATTGAAAAGAACCATATTAAGATGATTGACTTTATGATGGTAGATATTGATGGAAGGTGGAGACACTTAACTATACCAGTTGAAAGGTTTAACGAAGATGTCTTTGAGTTTGGATTAGGTTTTGATGGTAGTAATTATGGCTTTGCTCCAGTTGAGAAAAGTGACATGGTATTTGTTCCGGATCTTTCATCAGCATGTATTGATCCCTTTATGGAAATAAAAACTCTATTAATGATTGGAGATGTAAAGGTTATCGGAGTTGATGAAAACACTAACTTTGATCAAGACCCAAGAAATGTGGCCAAACATGCGGAAGCCTTTTTAAAGCAAACAGGTATTGGAGATGAGTATAGAATAGGTCCAGAGTTTGAATTTCATGTATTTGACCATGTAAATTTTTCTACAAACCCTAACGAATCAGGTTTTCGCGTAGATTCAACTGAGGCAGAATGGAACAAAGGCAAAAGTGATGAACAAAATCTTGGATATAGAATGGCTCACAAAGGCGGGTACCACATGGCACCACCTCAAGATGCTCTGTATGACTATAGAAGTAGGGTTTGTATGTTAATGGAGGAATTAGGCGTTGGAGTTAAGTATCATCATCACGAAGTTGGAGGTCCAGGACAACTTGAAATAGAAGTTGAATTTGGAGGACTTACTGAAATGGCAGACAAAACTATGCTTTCCAAAT
>CAYJJM010000122.1:0-4387 GCA_964370515.1 uncultured Oscillospiraceae bacterium
TACGATAACCACAATGTCCATACTGCCTGTAATGCTTGTAAAACTAGATACTATACTACTATTAAAGGTTATCCCTTTTACATTTTGCAAATTCAAAATGGCCTCTTGGAGTTTTTCCTCATCTAAGTCGCTTTTTATGTGAAAAGTATTTTTTTCTGGCACTTCTCCAAATATTTTTTCGTAGTACCTGTCACTTATATAAATTTCGTGATTTATATATTTTTCATATATACCCCCAACTACTGCCACCTCTTTTTCTTCATTTTGACTTTGTATTTCAATTTCATCGCCAACTTCTATTTCTAGTAATTCTGATATTTTTTCACTTATAAGCACTGAATCATCTTCCAAATATAGTTCTTCTTTAGAAATCCTTTCCCTAGCTACATTCATATTCTTTAGTGCTTGATCATTTTCGTAAACCTGAACATATCCAATGGCTTCTTGTCCATGACTTGTTATTTCTGATCCGTAGCTGGTTAAAAGTGTTGATTTGCTATTTCCATCTAGCTCATTTATTTTTTCTCCAATATCTGAAAGTGTTTCCTTGCTGGTTCCTTCCGCCACTGTTATGCCTGCCGTATATTGCGTCAGTTCCTGAAATTGTAATTTGTCTATGTTGCTAATTGAGTCTCTCATGCCAAAACCACTGATGAGAAGGCAAGTGCATCCTGAAATACCTATTATGGTCATGAAAAATCTTTTTTTATACCTAATTATATTTCTTGCAGTAACCTTGTTTGTAAAAGAAAATTTTTTCCACAAAAATGTTATTTTTTCTATAAATGTTTTCTTTCCTGCTGGAGGAGATTTTGGTCTCATAAGATTGCTTGCAACTTCTGAGGTTTCATATCTAATTGCACTGTATGTAGTAAGTCCTATAACAACTACAAATATCCCTATAGAAATGGCCATGTTAAGCCAAGGTATGCCATATTCCATTTCCGGAAGGTTGTATACTATTCCCCAAGTATTAAAAACAATAGGAGGGAAAAGCACTACTCCTATTACCGCCCCTAAAACTCCACCTATAAGTGTAGCACTTAGTGCATATATTAAATATTTAGATGCACAGGCCCACCTGCTATACCCTAAGGCTCTAAATATTCCTATTTGTCCTCTTTGTTCATCCACCATTCTAGTCATTGTAGTCAGGCAAACAAGGGCTGCAACCATAAAGAAAAATATTGGAAATATAAGCCCTATAACCTGCATCTGTTTTACGGTGTCTGTATAAGTAGACATAGAGTAATGTTCATCTCTGCCTAGGATTGTCCACTCTCCTTCTTCCATTCCTTCTATTTCTTTTTTCCCTTGACTTAGCTCTTCTTCAGCTTTTGCAAGCTCAGTTTCAGCTTCCAAAAAAGCGGCTTTGGCTTTCTCTTCTTCCTCTTTCAAGACTTCTTTTTCTTTAACTAGTTGAGTACTTTGACTTTTCAATTCCAAAATACTACTTTCTATTTGAGATTTTTGTGCCAGAATTTGGTTTTTTTCTTCTGGAGTTGCTCCCTCCAGTAGTAATTCAAGCTGCCTTATTGCCTCCCTTAAGTCATTTATCCCTTTTTCTATTTCTCCTAATCCTTTATTTATTTCTTCATAGCCTAAATCAATATCTCCCTCAGCTTTTTCCCTTTCTATTGATAACTGGCTTATTCCCTGATTGTATTCCTCTAAGGCTTTTTCATATTCTTCATTAGCTTCATTTTGTATCTTTTCTGCCCTTTTGCCTTCTTGATTTTTTGCTATACTTTGAAGAGATTCCTCTTCCTCTTTCATTTTTTCTTCATATTCTTTGCCAAAAAAATCAAGGGGCACCCCTTCCTTGTTTTGAATATATATGGTGCTATAGTAGTCAGTGGTAAATGTTTCCTCTGGTATATAAAGAAAGCTATTTAAAGTTAAGTTGTCCAAAAAACTGGTTCCCTTTTCTTGGCTCATATAATTAGGTGTGGTTACAAATCCTACTATTTCAAATTCTGTAACAGAAAGAATTTCTTCTGGATTTTCTGTTCCTCTAATAAGTTTTACACTTTCTCCAATTTGAGGAACTTCATATAAATCACTTGGTATTTCTGCCAAAGCTTCTCCTGGTTTGGTAGGAAGTCTACCTTCAACTAAATTTACTAGGTTCAGTTGGTTTTCTTCGTCAAAAGATTCTACCCTGAAAATATAGTTAGTTTCACCAAATACGCCTTCTGCATCCAAGGTTTTTGCCCCCTCTACTATGTTTTTGCTATTGGCTATTTTTATTGCTTCAATATCCTCCTGGTCAAATCCATAATTTGAATAAATCTGAAAATCAAAGAATTTATAATCCTCAATGTATTTATCAACACTCTGTCCCATGGCAGGCGATATAGATAACATTCCCGCAAAAAAAGAAACGCCCAAAAGAACTATGACTAATAAATTTATGTATTTGCCTATAGACCTTTTGATTGTTCTAATAGTTTCTAGGAACAGCTTACTCTTCATATCTCTTTCTTCCTCTTGCTTCTCTTTGCTAGTATTTTACCTCTTCAATAAGTATACGCCCGTTCATTATTGTTGTCAATAAATTCTTATCAATATGTATTATTATGCTGTTCTTGTATAGTTGACTTTTATATTTATTACATTTTCAATATGATTTCAATATAATTTTTGATATTAGCCTTACTCAATAAAAATGAATGCTATAAATCTGTGATTTTTTTCTTTTCTTTTTTGTCCGCATACATTTTTTCATCTGCAACAGCAAGAAGTTCTTTTATGTTTGAGCCATCCTTTGGAAAACTAGCTACTCCTATACTGGCTGAAATATTAATCTTAACCTCTTCATAAACAAATTCTTTAACAGAGGCATCATATATTCTGGCAATAATTGGTTCAATCCCTTTGTTTCCATTAATATTTTCAAGTATAATCACAAATTCATCTCCACCAATTCTAGCAAGTTTTGCATCGTCTCTAAAAGAATTTACCAAGCGTTTACTAAAGTCTATTAAAATTTTATCTCCCATCTCATGTCCATAATTATCATTTACTGGTTTGAAATCATTCAAATCAATGTATATTAAAATATAATTTTTCTCCTTTAGAGTATATTCATCAATATACTTTCTATTGTAAAGTTTGGTCAACGGTTCTATATATATTTGAGTTTTAACCATCTCATGTTTCTTCTGATAATGTCTTAATCCCATGTATATAAAAACAGATAAGAAAAATGAAATAAAGAAAATTCCCATTACATCTATATTCCTTTCCATATTTATTTTTTCATTGTATATATTCAACGCCCATTTGTTTCCATTTATTGTAAACTCTAGCGAAACTGCTTCTTCTAAATTGAAATTTTCAGTTTCCATTAATAAAATATTGCTATCATTATAGTTTGAGTAAATAGAAAATTTGTATCCAAGTTCTTCTAGGGAATCCGCATTAATACTTATTTCAAGTAATTTAATCGGATCCATTACCCCCGCTGTAAATCCCCAAAATTCCTCTCCACTTCCATTGTCTATGAATATTGGATTTCTTAACACAATTCCTGTTCCACCTTGCACCAACTCATACGGTCCTGATGCTACTATTTCTTTCATTTCAATAGCTTTTTCCGCATCTATGCGAGAAACATCATCATTCAAAACATCATGCCCTATAGCCGCTTCATTTTCTTCATAGGGATATACATATTCGTTTACACCTTTTGGTGCATATGTAATAGCCCTAACATAGTCGCTATTATAGAACGCATTGGCAAGATAATCAAATTCTTCCTGAGTTAGTTCTCCCCCTTGCAGTTTTATTCCTGCCTCCAAAATTTCTGTAGGTTCTGCAGCTTTGAAAATATGGTATTGAATTCTTTCAATGTATAAATTACCAACCACTTCAACGCTTTCTTTATTATCATTACTTATTGTCACATATTGAAATGTAGCAAAGAAAATACTAACTAATATTAATATCAAAAATACCAATTTTGGATATTTCATTTAAATCGTCCCCTTCTTGTTTTACCCTTTCTTCTATTCTTCTTTTCTATTCGGTCTATATCCTTTTACTAGATATTGAACTAAAATTCAATCAATTTTTTAGTCTTTACTTATTCTATAATTCACTTTATTATATTCTGTAACTATACAATATATAAGATAACATAAATTGGCTATATATACAATTGTTTACACATTTTCTTTTATCTCTTTGCACATTTTTTATGATTGTTGAGTAGCTATTCTAAAGTAAAGTAAGAGCGAAGTAAGGTGAAGTAAGTTTAATTATTATCCACTACCCTCTTGATATTAGTTCAAAAATATGTTACTTTAATAAAGCAATACATTTTGGAGAATTGACCGAGTGGCTAAGGAGCTTGATTGGAAATCAAGTAAGGTGTAACAGCCCC
>CAYJJM010000123.1:0-3668 GCA_964370515.1 uncultured Oscillospiraceae bacterium
GCAACATTCCTTGTCCCCTCCAAGAAAGATTACCCAACTTCATAGCAAATAAGTTTTCACTTAATTTTTCATTTTTTATTGGGCTTATTCCTCCTGATACCTCGTTTGCTTCTGAAATTTCATTTTTTTCTATTATAAGTTCTTTTTTTACAAAAATTTCTTCACAAAGTTTATCATTATATAAGATTTCTCCTATTACGAATATCCCATTCCCAAGTAATGTTACTTCTCCCTTTTCCTCTTTGGCAAAGCTTAGCACAAATTGTTCACCTTTGGTCATTGGTGTTCTTTTTCCATCAACAATAACTACAGCAAATCCACCAACACAGTATACAATAACATTTCCTTTTTCTTTATCGGGTTTTGTTTGAAATTTTTTAATATGTTTTTCTTTTAGCCTATGAACTTCTATATTTGCTTCAGCTTCTTTCATCGCTGTAAGTAAGTAGCCTTCCATGTTTCCAAAACTATCTGTTCTTACTGCCCCATCAAAGGTTTCTTGTGCATGCTTCCCAAGTCTTTCTGCCCTATCTTCTCCATGAGATAATATTATATTCCCTTCTAGCACGACTAAGGTTCTATTGTGCATAGGAAAGGTAGAAAATGATTTTCCTTCTGAAAAACTTTCTTTTTCTATATCTTCTTTTTTATCTCTACTAATACTTGCCATCCATACAAAGTTTCCATTTTCAGGTTTTGCTTTTTGTGGTTCTATGGCAAGTTGTGAAGAAATTCCTCTTCCCCAATCCTTATTTGAAAATTCATTATACAATTTTTGTTCCATTTTTAAATATCTCCAGTTTGGAAAGTTTTATTTTGTTTGAGCTGCTATGATTTTTTTTGCCATCTCAAGGGTATCCTTGTCTAGCCCTTGCCCCTCTGTATATAATGTATAAGCTGCTTCCTCTATACCATCATACCAATTTACTACATTTATAAATCCTGTGTTAGTCATCAAAGTATAAGAAGTTTCTCCCTCTAGTCCTGTTTCTACGATAGAGAATGCTCCCCCTGTTCCATTAAGGACTTCATACAAGTTGGCTTCTCCCAAAGCTTCTTCCACAAGGCACTTAAACTCAATCCCATTTTCAGAAAAAGCAATTTCTCCTAAGTTTTCTTCTAATATATAGAATTCTGCATTTTCTATGGAGGCAGGAAGGGTAATTACTATTCCCAAATCCTGTCCTAATTGGCCTGCGTTAAAAATTTCTACTTTTTCTTCATCTTCTTGTGCTATTTCTGTGGCACAGCCACCCAATGCCATCATCCCTAATAACATAGTTAAGATTATTAAAATTATGTGGAATTTTCTCTTGAAATTCATACTTTACCTCTCTTCTATATTTTATATCTTTTCAAAATCTGATGCTCCATGTTTGCATATAGGACAAATATAATCCTCTGGCAAATTCTCTCCTTCATAAATATAGGAACAGATTTTACATCTCCACCCCTTTTTCTCACTAGCTGCTTCTGGTTTTGGTTTTATGTTTTCATGATAATATTCATAGGTGAGAGAGTTTTCATCAGAAATAATTTCTCCATCTACTAGCTTTATTTTGAAAAGATTATGTGTATCAAAATCATAAGTTTCCAAAACCTCTCCCGAAATATAACTGTTGGCACAACCTGTTACATAGTATATTCCATTTTTACCTCTCTCCATATCTGAAAAATTCTCAAATTTATCTACATCCTTTCCAGACTGAAATCCAAATCTTTTGAAAATTTCCATATTTGCTTTTGTGCTAAGCATAGACACATTTAGTTTTCCTGTTTTCTTTACCATATCATTTGTATAGTTACTCTTGTTTATTGAAACAATCCCAGTTAGTGGATTATCGCTTATTTGCATAAATGTATTTATAATACACCCATTATCTTTTTCTTCATCTCTTGAGGTTAAAACATATAGTCCATAGCTTATTTTAAATAAGGCTTCTTTTTTCATAATTTTCCTCCTAAATCAACAACCACTTTATATTAACCACTCTCCCATTAAAGATCCTGCCAATGCTACTGCCATTTCAGCAGTTTTGTTTTCATGATCAAGAAGAGGGTTTACTTCAACAAATTCAACGCTAACAAGTTTTCCTGATTTTGCAATCATTTCCATGGCATAGTGTGTTTCTCTATATAGCATTCCTCCAGAAACCTTGGTTCCCGTGCCTGGTGCAATTTCCGGATCTAAAGCATCCATATCAAAACTTACATGTATTCCATCTGTTCCTTCACTTGCTATTTCTATAGCCTTTTCCATTACGGCTTTAATTCCCATATCATCTATTTCATGCATTGTAAATGTGGCTATACCCTGCTTTTTCATGAGTTCTCTTTCACCTTTGTCCAAATCTCTGGAACCTACATATACAATTTTACTTTTATCTAAAAACTTTCCTTTCCCCAATGTCTCTAGTCCACCCATCTTTTCTCCTGTTAATGCAGCAATTGGCATTCCGTGAATATTCCCACTAGGTGAAATTTCTGGTGTATTTAGATCTCCATGTGCATCAAACCAAATCACACCCAGCTTTGGAATTTCCTGCATAACTCCAAAAATAGTTCCCATTGCAATTGAATGATCTCCTCCCAATATAATCGGAAACTCTTTTCTTTTCATGGCAGCTTCAACCGTTTGGCACAGTTCTTTGTTCACCCTAGTTATTTCGTTAAGGTTTTTAAGGTTTGTACCTTCCTCAGTTTTCGCAAGCTTCTTGTATACTGTTATGTCATCCAAATCATTTATTTCGTAGCCTATATTTTGTAGTCTTTCTGCCATTCCTGCAATCCTTATAGCCTCAGGGCCTAGGTTTGCACCATCTTTGCTCGCACCCAAATCTATAGGAACTCCTATCAATGCAATCTTTCTTGCTTTCACCATTTCTTTTGCCTCCTATTTATGCTTCATTTTTCTATTTATTTCATATTATATTATGTATGTTTATTAATACATATAGTAAAATTATATACACATATTGATTTTTGTCAAATTTATTAGTCAATTTTTTCCTTTTCATTGACTGTTATTACTAAATAATTTATACTAAATTTATATATTATTTGTGTTTGAAAAAGTTTTGTAACTGGCTATTATGCAGTTTAGAAAGGGTATTTATGAAAATATTAGAGTCCTCCGAAAATTATTTAGAAACCATATTACTGCTACAAAAGCGTAATGGAAAAGTAAGGGCTATAGATGTTGCCAAAGAATTATCTTTTTCTAAAGCCAGTGTTAGTGTTGCAATGAAGCAACTTCGTGAAAACAACTACATAAACATTGAAGATGGTGGAAATAGTGTGCTATTAGCTAAAGGTTCCCAAATAGCTGAGAAAATGTATGAAAGACATATTGTGCTTTCTGATTTTTTAATTGCTATAGGAGTAGATCCTCAGGTTGCAATTGATGACGCCTGTAAAATAGAACATGTTATAAGTAACGAAACATTTAATGCCTTAAAAAAGTATAAACCTGTGTGATAAGTGTTAGAATTAGGTGTTTTAATATTCTTACTATTCTTGTTATTTACTTGCTATTTTAATGAATTTGTCTTGACATTGAAAATAATGATGGTATACTTTAAATTATTAGACTAGTAAGTACTGTATTTTGTGGTAAATTTAACTAAATTTCCCTTAATGCTAAACATTATTTGTACATGAATCGTTGT
>CAYJJM010000123.1:3678-4287 GCA_964370515.1 uncultured Oscillospiraceae bacterium
TATAACATTTTGATTTTCCAACTATTCATCTACAACCCAAATACTTACTTTGTTATTTTTTATTTTTTATTTATTTATAAAGGAGGAAAACTCATGGGTAGAAAAATACCTGGGTGGCAAGTTGCAATTGTAATGATATTTACAATCCTCACATTCATGTACGCAATGGACATGTTATCACAAATCTTTGGTAGCGATGTTCTTGCAGCAGGATATTTAGAATTGCACATTCCACTAATCATCTCTGCAGTATTTGCAGCAATTATTGCCGTTCTTAACGGTTACAAATGGTCGTTCCTTGAAGCTGGTATTATGGCTTCTATAAACAGATCAATGCAAGCTATGCTTATCCTTATGACAGTTGGTATGCTAATTGGATCTTGGATCGCAGCTGGTATCGTTCCTGCTATGATTTACTATGGATTATCTATATTAAGTCCTGGAATATTCCTATTTGCCGCTTGTATTCTTTGTTCAATCGTTGCTCTAGCAACAGGATCTTCTTGGACTACAGCTGGTACTATAGGTATTGCACTTATAGGTATTGGTTCAGGTCTTGGTGTAAGTCCTGCAATGACAGCTGGTGCTATCGTATCTGGTGCATATTTT
>CAYJJM010000124.1:0-4231 GCA_964370515.1 uncultured Oscillospiraceae bacterium
TGTTGTTGATTCTGTTTGAAAATTTCATGTATACCTCCTTAAAATGATATATCGTATAATATGTTATATATTATACAATATATTATACAATATTTGTGTAATGTTTTCCACAATATGATATAATATTGTATTGGATAAAAGGAGAAAAGAGAAAATGTTTTGGTTGAAAATAATCCTATTAATTTTACTGATTTTACCTTTTGTTTTTGTTTGTAGGTACCTGTTTGCTCAGCTATATAAAAAAAATCGAAAGAAACAAAAAATAAAGGAAACTGTCCTAAAAAAAGAAATGGAAAGGGAAAAAGAGTGGTATGAAAAAAGGGATATTCGTTACAATAGAAGGCCCTGATGGTGCAGGGAAATCAACTCAACTTAATTATATACAAAAATTCTTTCAAAAAACAAATAGGGAAGTTATTTTCACAAGAGAGCCTGGTGGAACCCCAATAGGTGAAGAAATAAGGAAAGTTATTTTAGATACAAAGAACAAAGAAATGGATAGTAAAGCAGAAACTTTGCTATACTTAGCGGCAAGAGCTCAACATGTAAGTCAGTTAATTTTGCCAGCTTTAAAAAAAGGTAAGATTGTAGTCTCGGACAGATACATGGATTCAACAACAGTGTATCAAGGATTTGCTAGAGGATTGGGAAAAGATGTGGAAGAAATTAATAACTGGGTTATTAATGAGGCAGTGCCGGATTTGACTATTGTGTTAGCTGTAAATCCAGAGATAGGAAAGGCACGTAGAGAGAACAGAAAAGAAGATAGAATAGAAAGTGAAAGCTTTGAATTTCATCAAAAAGTATATGAAGGATATCTGAAATTAGCAAATAAATATCCAGAGAGAATTCTTTTTTTAGATGGAACGGATACGGTGGAAAATATAAAAGAAAAAATCGAGAATTCTTTAGAAAGGTTAATGAAAGAAAAATAATGAAAAAAAATCTTCTCAATATATATGAAAAAAATTCTAAGTTAGTACGAAAATTACAAGAAGATATTTTGACATCAAGGGTGAAACATGGATATATCTTTGAAGGACCTACGACAGCGGATAAGCATTCGTTGGCAAAGGCCTTTGTAAAAGGGATTCTTTGTGAAAACCAAAAAGGAATAGGGTGTGATATTTGCAGTGTATGTCGAAAAATCGAAACAGAACAATATATTGACTTAGAAATATTAGAAGAAACGGAAGCAAAAGGGTCTAAAACAAAGAGTGTCAAAAACGAACAAATCAAAAAAATGCAACAAAGACTTGCTAATAAACCATTTGAAGGAGATAGGAATGTTGTTATTATCAAGGATGCACAAACACTAAGTTCGTCAGGATTTAATAGTCTATTAAAAACTTTAGAAGAACCACCTTTAGGTGCGGTCATAATTTTATTAATAGAAAACAGCTATCAAATACCAGAAACTATTAAATCCAGATGTGTAAAACACTATATTCTCGAAGAAGAAAAGGAAACAAAAAAAGACTCTGAAGATATTAAGATATTGATTGAATTTATAATAAACGGAGAAGCATATTATAAAAAAAAGCTGATAATTGATAAATTTACAGAAAATAAAGAAAAAGTGGATTTTTTATTGGATGAAATGGAAAAAATAATTAAAACTAATGTAATCGAAAAACAAGTGTTGAACCCAAGAGTAGGATTTAACTATATTCAAAAAATTGAAGAGACAAGGAGAGAAAAAGAAAGAGGTGCCTCTATGTCTTATGCAATAAAAAAATTAATACTGGAATTGGAGGATGATATAAATGAGAAGGGTAGTAGGAGTTAAATTTAGGACGGCAGGGAAAGAATATTACTTTGACCCAAATGGCATAGAGCTTAGTCTAAAAGAAAATGTTATTGTTGAAACATCTCGAGGTCTTGAATTTGGTACAATTGTAACAGAGGAAACAGAAGTTGATAAATCTAGCATAGTAGAACCACTAAAAAAAATAATTAGAAAAGCCACTAAAGAAGATGAAAGACAAAATGAAAATAATATTGCTAAAAGAGAAGAAGCCTTAGTTCTTTGTCAAGAAAAAGTAGACAAGCATCAGTTAGACATGAAACTCACAGATGTTGAATATACATTTGACAACACAAAAATAATATTTTACTTCACATCAGATGGAAGAGTAGACTTTAGAGAATTAGTTAAAGATTTAGCTTCTATATTCAAAAAAAGAATTGAACTTAGACAGATTGGTGTGAGGGATGAGGCTAAATTTTTAGGAGGAATAGGCAATTGTGGCAAGGGATTATGTTGCCATACTTGGTTGCATGACTTTGATTCTGTTTCTATAAAAATGGCAAAGGTTCAAAACTTATCCCTTAATCCTACAAAAATTTCCGGTATTTGTGGTAGGCTTATGTGTTGTTTAAAGTTCGAAAATGATTTGTACTTGGAAATGAGACAGGGAATGCCAAATGTGGGAGAAAAAGTTGCTACTAGAGAGGGGGATGCTATAGTAGTTGAAATTAATATTTTGGAAAATAAAGTTAAAGTTAAGCACATTATTAAAAATACTGACAAAGAGGATACACAAGAAAAGTTAAGCAATGAAGTGGTAACATTAGATAAGCATCAAATAAAACGAAAAACAAAAAAACAGGAAACACAAGAGTTGAATAATGAGGAAGAACTACCAGAAGAAATAAGAAAACTTATTAAAGAATAAAAAGTCTAGCAAAATTTAATGCTTGACTTCTTCACTAAAATACCAGTCCAAATATCACTAAAAAAATATGGAAATAACATATTAAATATGTTAAAATAATGGTAGGCAAGTTATTTTATTGAACATGAAGCAGAATATAGGAGGAGAGATCAAAATGGATACTATGATTAGTATTAAAGATTTGGGGTTAATATGCGTCTTCATTGCCCTTACAGTGCTACTTATATATCTCATAGTGTTAGTGAAAAACACAGTGGAAACCGTTAAGAGAACAAATAAAATTTTGGCCGATACGGAAGAAATGACTGCGATTGCTAATAAAAGAGTAAAAGATGTAGATGGCATTGTTGAGAATGTTGCCGAAGTAGTAACTACTACAACTGAGGCTATGAGAGGACATGATACCACAATAAAATCTCTTTCCAAACTAGTTTCTGCCATAAGCTCATTGATTGGATTGATGAAGAAGGGAAGATAGACATGAAAGCGACAGGAATAGTAAGAAAAGTAGATGAGTTAGGTAGGATCGTACTCCCGATTGAAATAAGGAGAACATTGGATATTGATATTAAGGATGCGGTAGAAATATTTGTTGATGAAGAACACATTATTTTAAAAAAATATGAGCCCGCATGTGTATTTTGCGGAAATGCACGGGATGTAAAAAAGGTAAACAACAAAAATGTTTGTGCAAACTGCATAAAGGAAATTAGCAAATTATAGTAGAAAATATTAATATAAACGACAGGTTTACCTGTCGTTTATATTGATATAATGGTATCATGGAGGAAACATTGGCTAAATACATAGTGAAAAATAGTGAGCCTTTAAAAGGTGAAATTACAGTTAGTGGTGCGAAAAATTCTGTTTTGCCACTGATGGCAGCAGCGTTGCTTACAAAAGAAGAAAATATTATTATGGACGCACCTGCTCTTAAAGATGTAGAAATAATGTGCAAACTTCTGAAAGCTATGGGAGCTAAAGTTGTAGATTATTTAGAGAGTAATGTTGTCGAAATTCACGCAAAAGAACTTATTACAAATGAAGCCCCCAAAGAATTAGTTGAAAAAATGAGAGCTTCTATACTTGTATTAGGTCCACTATTGGCTAGAGAAGGAAAAGCTAGAATTGCATTGCCAGGAGGATGTGCAATTGGAGATAGGCCTATAGAACTTCATATTAAAGGATTAAGGGCTTTAGGAGCAGAAATAGAAGAAGATAAAGAGGGATGGTTAAACTGCAAAGCAGAAAAGCTTAAAGGAGCAACCATATATTTAGATTTTCCAAGTGTAGGCGCTACCGAAAACATAATTATGGCAGCTTCAATGGCAGAGGGAACAACAGTATTAGAAAATGCTGCCCAAGAACCTGAAATAGTGGACTTGGCAAACTTTCTAAATAAGATGGGTGCAAAGATAAGAGGTGCAGGAACAGATACAATTAAAATAGAAGGTGCTAAGTCGCTTCATGGTATAAAACACAATGTTATTCCTGACCGAATTGAAGCAGGAACATTTATGGTTGCAGCAGCTATAACAAAAGGCGAAATTATG
>CAYJJM010000125.1:0-4208 GCA_964370515.1 uncultured Oscillospiraceae bacterium
AGTCGCAGACTTCGAATCTGTCGGTTGGGGGTTCGAGTCCCTCGCGCTTCACCATTTAAAAAGAAACACCTAGTGTTTCTTTTTTTTAACTATAAAGAGGGGCTCGAATCCGAAAGGGCATTAAGCCAAAAAGATAATACTAACTGCCATTACCATCATTCCCAGAATCACACCTGCTATAGATAGGTGATGATGCCCATATTCTTCTGCAGTAGGAAGAAGTTCATCTAATGAAATATAGACCATAATTCCTGCGACAGCAGAAAACACGATCCCAAGCATTGTATCCGTTAAGAAAGGAAGTAGTATGGCATATCCTACCAAGGCGCCTATTGGTTCAGTCAAGCCTGATAATGTGGCCAGTATAAAGGCTCTGACTTTGCTTCCTGTGGCATAGTATATAGGCATAGCTACAGCCATCCCCTCTGGTATATTATGTATTGCTATGGCTACCACAATTGGAACTGCAATAGTAGGGTCAATTATTACGGACATAAATGTTGCAATACCTTCTGGAAAATTATGTATTGCAATAGCCAAAGCCGTAAACATCCCCATCTTAAGCAGTCCTTTATTTTTTTCGGTAGAAGCCTTTACTTTTCCACTGCCCCTAACCTCATGTGGGTTTATAGATTCAGGGATAAGCCTGTCTATTATTGCAATTACGCCAATACCTCCAAAAAATGCTATGACAGTTATAATCATTGCTGTTTTGTCAGTGTATTCCATTCCAATTGAAGTTAAGGCTTTGGGGTATATTTCAGTAAGTGCTACAAACAACATTACTCCTGCAGAAAATCCCAACGAAAAGGATAAGATTTTTGTATTGTCTTCTTTTGCAAATATAACTATCAATCCGCCAACAGCAGTAGCCAAGCCTGCACAGGCTGTGAGAACAAAGGCCATTATAATATTATCCATACTTACCTCCATATGAATTCACTTACTAACAAATGTCATCATTTAGCGTATTAAATCTTCAATCTTTTATATTTAATCTTTACCCTTTTCTAAATATTGAAAACATCTCCTCTAAAACAACTTTTAGGCTTTCTATATTCTTTATATTTAAGAATTATTTATTTTTTAGAAGCTTTGACGCTATGGCAAGTCCAGCACCAATTACTTTACTATTATATTTGCTACCTCTATTTGCAAACTTGTTTTGCAAAATAAAGTGTTTCTGCAAAATTATTGTATTCCCAGGCTGTCAATCTTGTTTTGTCTTCGACTCTATATTGACTCTCTTCTAATATTGCAGTAAAATTGTTTTAGTTTTAATATAGGAGCAAACATGAAGTCTACCATTAAAAAAAGTACATTTGCGGCAATATATAGATTGCTTAATAAAGTTTCACCTCTATCTTCTGATTGTGGTGCTCTTTGTGGGGCTGCTTGCTGTGGCGAAGATAATTCTGCTCAAAAATCAAATGATTTGGATATGGGTATATATCTTCTCCCTGGTGAAGAAAAGCTTTTTGTAGATGAACTCAAAAATGATTTTTTCTGGATCAAAGAAAGTGCTAGCGATTTTGAGTTCCCTACCTCTTGGTCGGGAAAAGTGAATTTTATAAAATGCAAAACTCCACCTAATTGCAATCGTAATTTTAGGCCTATTCAATGTCGAACCTTTCCGCTAGCTCCTCATATTGATGATACCGGAGCTTTAAGTTTAATTCTTTTTCCTGAAAACCTTCCTTACCAATGCCCCTTAATCAAAAATAATATTCCATTAAATTCAAAGTTTATTAAAGCAACTTATACTTCTTGGCAACGCCTAATCAAAGACCCTCTTATATTTGACTTGGTTTTCTTGGATTCTCAAAATAGACGACTAGATAAACTTGCAATTAATACTGTTTATCCGCTAAAATAAGTTTGTTTGAAGCCAAGGTTTTGAATAGGCTTCCTGTAATATTTTAAATAAGTTTCCCGTAATCGTCTTCCTAATATTCCGCATAATAGTCTGCGTAAACTTTCTGCAAGAGTAAACTAACTTTCTTGTATTTTAATTTGTTTTATAGTATGATTATACTTGCGGCAAAACCAATAGCCTACATTGCTATTTTAGTTAATATATTAAGGAGACCAACTATGAAATTAGAGCTTAAAGAAATCAACAAGTCTTTTGGGGCAAAGCAAGTCCTTCAAGAAGTTAGCTTTTCTGCAGAAAGCGGCAGAGCCTTGGGACTTCTTGGTCGTAATGGTGCTGGGAAAACCACTACAATCCGAATTATTATGGATGTTTTCAAAGCCAACGATGGAGAAATCTTTTTGAATAGCACCCCAATAAAGCAAAACTCTTTGCGAATCGGGTATTTGCCTGAAGAAAGAGGCCTTTATCCAAAGCGTAAAATAATTGACCAGTTAATCTACTTTGCACAACTAAAAGGCATGAATAAAAAAGAGGCTCTTACTTCTGTTAATTATTGGCTAGAAAGATTAGAAATGACCGAATACGGCAATAAACCTTTGGAGACCTTGTCCAAAGGTAATCAGCAAAAAATACAACTTATCACAGCTATTGCCTCAAACCCAGAAATTGTTATTTTGGACGAGCCATTTTCAGGACTAGATCCAGTTAATGCTTTGCTCCTAGAAAGTGTTGTCAAAGAGCTGATTTCAACAGGAAAAATTGTTATATTTTCAAGTCATCAAATGAATTATATCCAAGAGTTTTGTGATGACATTGCTATTCTTAATTCAGGCAAAATTGTTTTGCATGGTTCCTTGCAAGCTATAATCAATTCATACCCTAGGAACAAATTACTTGTAAAATCCTCTCAAATTGCAAAAATTAAAAGAGAAATTCCCATTCCTTGTGAAGAAGCAAGGGAAGGTTTAATAATATTTTTGGAAAGTCCCTCTTCAAAATCCACTGTTATGGAAGACCTGTCCAAAAAATATGACCTGGATAGCATAAGTGTTCTTGAACCTTCTTTGAACGATATATTCGTAGAATACACTTCAGGAATTAGGGATGGCACTATCACTCATGATGCAGCTAATGTCCAAGGCGTTTCTATTGTCAATGATAAGCCTCTAATTGGCAAAAGCACTACCACAGGTGGCAAAGCTATAACTGGCAATGATACTATCACAAAAGAAGATATTAAAAAGGAAGGTACAGCAAATGAATAATTTTCTTACGATTTTAAAATTTGAGCTCAAAAGCTTTTGGAAAAAAAGTTTTATTCTGCTTTCTGTTTTCCTAGTTATAGTTCTTGCTGTGATTTTGTTTTCTCCTAGATTTATGCCACTTATAAGCGGTCTTTTTAGTGATGGAGATTCCGAGGAAAAAATTTCAATAGTTATTAATGCTGAAATAAGTGAAAGCGAAAGTTTTTATAATTTCTTAGAAACATCTTTAGATTCCAATTCATATGAAATTATACCTTCTACGGGATCTCTGGAAGAAATTAAATCTATGGTAAAAAGCGGCGAACACTCCAGAGGACTTTATATTGATTCTTTAGATTCATATACTAGCATTGAATCAGACATAGAGCTTGGCGACTTCACCGGCGCTATGATTAACGATTCCATTAAAGCTTTTATCAGCTACTCCCAGTTGAAAAATCTCAACATACCAGATGGCAGTGTTAATTCAATTTTAAATCCTTATATAGAAGAAGTCATTGTTCAAACAGGCGTTGATCAAACAGAGAATTTTGCATATTCTTATGCATTAATTCTAATATTATATTTTGCTATTTTGATGTATGGGCAGCAGATAGTAATGAGTGTTGCAACCGAAAAAAACTCTCGTGCAATGGAAGTTTTAATAACTAGTGCTAATTCTACAACTTTTATTTTTGCAAAAGTTGTTGCCGCAGGGCTTGCAGGATTTTTGCAGCTTATTTTCTTGGTTGGTTCGGGCATATTATTTTATAATCTAAATTCCCAGTATTGGTCTTCAAATAGTTTTCTAGCATCTTTCTTTGATGTGCCTTTATATATATTGTTTTATATGTTATTCTTCTTTATCACAGGCTTTTTTATCTATGCCTTTTTGTTTGGGGCAGCAGGTTCAATAGTCTCCAAAATAGAGGATGTCAATATATCTAGTCTTCCTGTTATGCTTTGCTTTATTGCCACATTTTTAGTCACCATGTTTTCCATATCCACAGGAATTGTTGATGGAGTTCTTTTGAAGGTAGGTTCTTATTTCCCTTTGACTTCTCCTATGGCAATGTTTGCTAGGATTG
>CAYJJM010000126.1:0-4208 GCA_964370515.1 uncultured Oscillospiraceae bacterium
CTCCTCTTATTTCTTCTATAACCTCAAAGCCATCAATTTTGGGCATCATAGCATCTAATAATATTAAATCAATTTTAGTATTATTTTCATAAAAAACATCTAATGCCTCTTCTCCATCATAAGCACTTAAAATCTCATAATTATGAGATTTTAGCAGGTCACCAATAGCTCTAACTAATTTTTCTTCATCGTCTACAACTAAAATACAAATTGGATGCTTTAACATTAGTTCCTCCTTTTTCATACATAACATATTTTTTAACTTGGATATTAGTATTTACATAAGATTATATACTCTGCCATTATTACTCAGCTTAGTTTTCCTTATTTAAACATATCGCATTTTTATGATGAAATTTTGATGTGTAATGATTTTTAGTTTTTTAAAAGCCACTGTGAGTACAGTGGCTTTTGTTTCAATGATTAAACTACAGGATATACAGAATTTTCTTCGTCCAGCATGTTAATATCTAGCTTTTCTTGCTTTGCCATCCTATTTTTAAAGAATGTTTCAGCAGGTTTTGGGAAGAACGCCTGTGTCAAGACATCTTCTGGTTGTTGCATATATGCTGCAGCTGCCTTTTTTGCATCTTCCATTTCCGGCGGTATTAAGTCAGCTGGCCTGCATGTTACCTGTTCTTCTTCACCTAGAATTTTCTTAACAACCTCTTCTTTAACTGGTTGAGTTGTTTTTCCATACATACCTTTAACAAGCATTTTCGCCTCATTTGGTACCATTTTATATCTTTCCCCTGCAATTATATTCATTACAGCTTGAGTTCCTACAATTTGACTAGAAGGTGTTACCAGAGGCGGGAACCCAAAGTCTTCACGAACTCTTGGTATTTCTTTTAATACATCTTCAAATTTATCCATTGCATTTGCTTCTTTTAGTTGATTAACTAGATTTGAAAGCATTCCTCCAGGTACTTGATATACCAAAGTATTAATATCTACTCCCATTAATTTTGGATCTAGTAGCCCACTTGCTATATATTTTTCTCTTATTGGTCTAAAATATTCTGAAACCTGATTTAAAAGATTCATATCTAATCCTGTATCATATGGCGTTCCATCAAATGCAGCTACCATAGGTTCTGTTGGTGGTTGAGAAGTTCCTTCTGCAAAAGGAGATATAGCAGTATCAATAATATCTACGCCTGCTTCAACTGCTTTCATATATGTCATACTCCCTAGTCCACTTGTAGCATGTGTGTGAAGTTCAATTGGAATAGATATGGATGATTTCAAGGCTTTAATCATTTCAGCAGTATTATATGGGTCGCATAATCCTGCCATATCCTTTATACATATTGAATCTGCACCCATTTGCTCCAATTCTTTTCCAAGGGTGATAAACATATCATTTGTATGGATTGGACTTTTTGTGTAAGAAATAGTTCCCTGTGCATGACCTCCAAACTTTTTAGTTGCTTTTATTGCAGCTTCTAAGTTTCTAGTATCATTAAGAGCATCAAATATTCTAATTATATCCATTCCGTTTGATATAACTCTGTCTACAAATTCATTTACTACATCGTCTGCATAATGCTTGTATCCCAAAAGATTTTGTCCTCTAAGAAGCATTTGTAATTTTGTTTTCTTAAAGTTTTTCCTTAATATTCTAAGTCTTTCCCAAGGATCTTCATCTAAAAACCTGATGCAAGCATCATATGTTGCTCCCCCCCAGCATTCAACTGCATTATATCCTACATTATCCATAGTTTCTAAAATTGGAAGCATCTCTTCTGTTGTCATTCTAGTAGCTATTAATGACTGATGTCCATCTCTTAGTACTGTTTCTGTAATTCCTACTTTTCCCATAATTCTTCCTTTCTTTTATAATAAACTTAAATATCTTTAAATCATATACATGATATTGTACTGTTTTTTGTGCAAAATTTCAATGGTTTTTTTAACTTTTACATAACTTTTGCGACTTTTGCTTTGTGTTTGTCACTTTCTATATTTCTATTTTTTATTTATATCTTCTGTTTGTCTTTATTTCAATTTTTATATTTTTCTCTTTTATAATGTTTTGCTTTTCCTCTAAGAAAATTTTATGCAGATTTACTCTTTTCCTTTTGAAATGATTTTCCCTATTTTGCTGCTAATAAAACTTGAAATTCCAATAGGGATAATTAGGACTATTGGAAAACAAAGTAACAAAATCCCAATTACCATTATTGGCTTTTTCATTATATATCCCAAAGTTGAAGAAACAATTATTGCAACTGCAAATTCGGGCATAACAGAAAATATTTGAGACATTCCATATCCAATGGTACTGGTGGCAAAAATCAAAGGGAAAAACATTCCTCCAACCCATCCAAAAGAAATGCAAATATTAGTTAAAACTATTTTTATCATGCCTATAAAAATCAAAAAGCTTATTGAATATGTTCCCCAAAATTCAATCATCCTTGTCAATTCATGTTCACCCGAAAACATTGTCATTGGAAAAATGCCGCCTAGTACCCCCAATAAAATTCCACCTATAAGGCAGCTCCAAATCCTATTTTCTTTTATTTTTTTGCTGATTTTATTTGTCACCAAATTTACAAAAATATAGAAAGTTCCCACTAGTACACCTATTAATATTAGTGGCAAAAAGAAGTAGTAATCCTCTATGGTAATATTGCTTGATGGATAAAAATGTGGAAGCCCTAATCCTCCACCAAAAATATCACCTAATATTTTCATTGTATAAAAGCCTGATACTATAGTTACGCTGTATATTATTAACTTTAATATTTTAGTTACTTTGTGGGAAAATATCTTTTCTTTTAAGTTTTTTTCGTTACTTTGTTCTTCTGATTCAAAGCTTGCTACTAAGCCCAAAAATGGTGTATTAAAAACCACCGATAATGTTGCACCTACACCTGCTTCAGCTAGTCGCCTTATCTCTTCCCTTTTATATTTTAATCTATCCCCTACCCAAAAACAAAGCCCTACTATTACTCCCGTTAAGCCGGCTTCAGGTCCAATTGCTGCTCCAAATATAAGAGGTAGTATTGCTCCAACTACTTTTAAGTGCAGGTTGGAATAGCTGTAACCTTTGCCCTCTTTTAGCTGGTTCATGATTTCTGATAATTCTTCCGTTTGGGATTTTGTCTTCAACTGGAAAATTCCTAGAAGCAAGCCGCCAATAACGCATACAACGATTGTGTAAACCATTCTGTTTTCAAAGTGTTCAGGTAAATATTCCCAAATAAATTCTATGCCTAAACTCATGATTCTAAGAATTGTCCATATTATCGTTCCTACAATAGTTCCTAAAAATGCTGCGAAAATCATGAAAAGTAATGTGTTTTTTGCTTTCGCTCCTTTTTTCATTTTTCACCTTTCCCTTTTACTATACTTAAATTATACCAAGAAAATGTGTCAAAGTTTAAAAAAGCAAAAAACCGTGAAAAGTTTTCACGGTTTTTTATTAAACTGTGCTTATACTAATATAAATTAGCAAATATTTCTCTAATTTCTTCATCTGTTAAGAAAACATAGTTATTTCCCAAAAGTCTTTGTTGATTATCAACCGTTGATTTAGTGAATTCGTCAATTTGATTTTCTGTCATACCATATTCGCTTAGTTTTTTCTTATTTAATATTTGATTTAAGAATTTTTCCAACTCATCATAAACAACAGATTCTTCACAACCTAAAATATTGGCAAATATTTTATTTGCTTCTTTTATCTTTCCACTTGGATCTTTTCTCATATACATTTTGAAAACTTCTGTAAAGAATGCATAGTTTGCTTCTCCATGTGCTACATGGAAAGCTCCGCCAATAGAGTATGATAAAGCATGAACTGCTGCGCAGCCTGCATTTCCAAATGCAATCCCTGCATAGCAAGAAGCAAAAGCAAAATCTGTAAGATAAGGCTCTCTATTTTCTTTTGTATTTCCACCTGCCGCAATCATTTTTTGATATCCATCCATTATTATCTCAATGGCTTTTAGAGAGTACATTTCGGTAAAAGGAGTTGCTTTTGGTGATAAGAATGATTCTATTGCATGTATTAAAGCATCTATTGAACTAGTTGCAAAAACATAGTCTGGAAGTCCCGCCAAAGATTCCGGAATAAGAACTGCAATATCTGCATAAGTATCATCAACTGCAATACCTTTTTTTACTTTATCTTCTTTAAGTTCTGCTATAGCTACATTTGTAACTTCAGATCCTGTTCCACAAGTAGTAGGTACAAC
>CAYJJM010000127.1:0-4190 GCA_964370515.1 uncultured Oscillospiraceae bacterium
TTTAAGCCCTATAAGGTTAAGGCCTTCTATAGACTTTTCCTTCAAAGAGATATAATTTTTATAAGGTAAAAGCAAATTTTTCAAACCCATTCTAACTGCCTCTCTTACAATTTTTTCTGTGTTTTGTATACCTCTTAATTCTCCGGTAAGCCCCAGTTCTCCCAAAACAACGGTTTTCTCGGGAAGAGATTTGCCTCTAAAGGATGAGTATATTGCTAGAGCAATTGCAAGGTCAGTATATGTGCCTTCTGGCTTAATTCCTCCTACAATATTTACATAGATATCTTGGCTGGAAAGAGGAAGGCCACCTTTTTTTTCTAGTACTGCCAATATCATATTGAGTCTTGCTAAATCAAATCCAACTACAGTTCTCCTAGGAAAACCCAAGGTGGTAGGCGCAGCGAGACCTTGAACCTCCAAGAAAAGTGGACGAGTTCCTTCGTAGGCAGCTCCAATTATAGAGCCTTCTTGATTAGAAGAAACTTGATCCAAAAATACTTTAGAAATATCTGGGATTTCTACCAGTCCTTTTTCTTCCATAGAAAACGCACCAACCTCGCTGGTTGTGCCAAATCTATTTTTGTTTGAACGAATTATCCGAATGTCTTGAGTTCGTTCTCCTGTGAAAGACAAAACACAATCTACTAAATGTTCTACTATTTTAGGACCAGCCAATTCGCCACTTTTGGTTACATGAGCAACAATGAATACTGGAATGTTATTTGTCTTTGCGATTTTGAGTATTTGCCCTCCGCAGGTGCGTACTTGAGAAATGCTTCCTGGTGATGAAGAAATTTCAGAAGCATACATAGTTTGAATTGAGTCTACAATAATAAAAGATGGAGAAGTTTCTTCAACTTGCTTTTCTACAACATCCAAATTAGTTTCTGAAAAAATCAACAAATTATCTGAAATAGAAGGGCATATCCTATCAGCTCGAAGTTTTAGTTGTTCTTCAGATTCTTCGCCAGAAATATATAGAACTTTGCCTATAGTGTTGGCTATATAATTGGCAACTTGCATAATTATAGTTGATTTGCCTATGCCAGGTTCGCCGGAAATTAAAGTTAGAGAGCCTGGGAAAATTCCACCACCCAGAACCCTGTCTAGTTCATTGATGCCTGTAGGGAATCTATCGGTGGGAAAACTTTTGGATACTTTGTTTAAAGGTGTTGGACGAGAAGAATTGGAAAGAGAAATTTTCATATTCTTTTCTTCTGTGACAGACTTAACCTTTTCTTCTACAAAGCTGTTCCAAGCACCACATATACATTGTCCTTGCCATTTTGGACTTTCATATCCACATTCTTGACAGAAAAAAACTGTCTTGTTATTTTTCGCCATAAGTCCCCCTTTTTTACTTTGCTGCATCTAGCTCAAACCAAAATGTAGAGCCGTTGCCTACAACGCTAATTATACCATAATTGGCTTGGTGGAGGTCCAAAATTTCTTTTGTGATAGATAGACCCAGGCCAGAACCTGTAGAATTCCTTGTGTGATTGGAGCTTCCTCTATAGTATCTATCCCAAACTTTTTCAATATCTTTTTCTTCAATTCCAATTCCTTTATCTTTTACCTCAAATTTAATTTTTGAACTTGACTTCAAATCTATTTGAGTTATGAGAATTTCTATAGGAGCCCCTTCCTTTGAAAATTTAAAAGCATTAGTAAGTAGGTTGTTAAGAACCTGCTTGATTTTATCTGGTTCTCCCATAGCTTTTAAACTATCTTTGCAGGACAAAGTTAGTTTATGCCCTTTTTCCAAGGCATACAGATTAAATGTTTGGATAATACCTTCAATCAAGTCTTTTACAACAAAAGCTTCAGACTTTAAATTGTAAGGTGCTGATTGTATATTAGATAAAAGAAGCATATCGCTTACTAGCTTGTTTAAGCGGTTTGCCTCGTCCATTATAACATTAAGGTGAGCTTCCCTTTTTTCAGGGTCGTTTCCTGAGATATCTTTTATCATTTCGGCATATGAAATAATCATAGTAAGTGGGGTTTTTAAGTCGTGGGAAACATTTGCCATCAAATCTTTTTGCAAAGTTGCACTGCTATGAAGCTTCGAAGAGGCAGTGTTAAAGGAATGTGTTAATCGCTTAAGCTCGGTGTACTTGCCGTACTTAGAGGAACTAGTAAATTTAACTCCATAATTTCCTTCTGACAAAAGCTCTGCAGTATGGGTTAATTCTCGAATAGGTGTTGAAATTTTCCTGGCAAGGAAGAATCCTATAAAGAATGAAAATATAATAGAGGATAAAAATACTAATAGCAATTGATCTTCTAATATGGAAATAGTAGAAGATCTTAAGTACAAAGGTGAAATCAAATACATTGTGGAAAAAGGTTTCTCTGAAAGAGTGAACCCATAAAGCACAAGGTTTTCTTCGGTTTCTTGGTGTTCGATTATAAAAGTAATAGGTTTGTCAGGGGATTGAGTTAGAAGAGAACTAGCATATTCAACTTGAGAAGATGCGAAAGAAAAATCTGTAGAAACATAATCAAAATCAGCATCTTCAGATTCTACTATAACTATCATATCATCTTTAAGGGATAAATTTTGAATTTCATCAATGGCCTGATCTTTGGTGAAGGAATCATAATCTTTGGCAAAATTTTGACCTAGATTTTTCACATATTCAATTTTCATGTTTTCATAGAAAATGGATAAAAGAAAAATTTGAAGAAGCCACATCAAAAGAAAGAGGATAGCTACTAATAATAAAAAATCGGCTAAAACCCTGATTTTTATACTGTTGACATCAAAAAAGCGTAAATTGTGTTTTTTGATTTTAAAATTCAAATTTATACCCCATACCCCGAAGGGTTACAATATAGCTACGATAAGGGCCTAGCTCTGTCCGAAGGTTTTTGATATGAGTGTCTATTGTTCGGTCATCTCCCAAAAAACTATAGCCCCATACAGCTTGAAGTAAAGTTTCTCTAGAAAGAGCAATATTTTTGTTTTCTACTAAATAAAATAATAGGTCGTATTCTTTTGGAGTTAATACTATTTTGTTGCCATCTACAGAAACCACTCTGCCTGTAATGTCGATGACCAAACCACCGAACTTTAATGGTTCAGCTGATTTGTGTGAGAAATTCCTGTTATTTCTTTTGATTATAGCTGCAATTCTAGCCATAAGTTCCTTTGGACTAAAAGGTTTTATGATATAATCATCGGCGCCAACCTCAAAAGCAAAAAGCTTATCATATTCTTCAGTTCTGGCAGAGAGAACTAGTATAGGAGTGTCAGAGAACTTACGGATTTCTTTGCAAGTTGAAAAACCGTCTAACCGTGGCATCATAATGTCTAAAATAATCGCATCATAATGATTTTCCTTACAAAGTTCAATGGCTTCCATGCCACTGGCCGCTTCGTCTACCTGATACTCTTCAAATACAGCATATTCCGCAACTACATTCCTTAGGTTTTCTTCATCGTCTATGACTAACAGTCTATGTACTTTATTTTCCAAGGCAACCTCCTATATATTTTCAATATTTACTTTTAAGAACAACAATACCAAAACTTACCATACATATATATTACCACAAATCTATTGACATGTGTCAAAAAATATGATAAATTTAAAAATTTAAATTATATTTGACATAAAGGGAATACTCAATTATACTGAGATAATAGCAATTATAAATATTATACGTAAGCTAATGAAAAACTTTTTTGGAGTGCCTATGTTTAAAGTTGGAGATAAAGTAGTTTATCCGCTACACGGGGCAGGGATAATTAAAACTATTGAAATTAAGTCTGTTTCGGAAATCCAGAAGTCTTACTACTCTTTAAGTATACCTTTTAGGAAACTAGAGGTACTTATTCCTGTGGACAGTTGTCAAATGTTAGGCATTAGAGAAATTATAAAAAAGGATAAAGTTAGAGAAATAATGGAAGTTCTTGCAACTGGTGATATGAAAATTGAGCCTAACTGGAATAGAAGATATAGAGAAAATATGGAACTTCTAAAAACAGGTGATTATTTAAATGTTGCTAGGGTGGTGAGAGATTTGCATATATTGGATCAAAAAAAACCATTAGCAACAGGCGAAAAAAAGATGCTCAACAATTCGAAGTTTATTTTGGAACGGCCCTTTTCGTTGGCACCCGGGGAGCAGGAGGAGGAATTTTTAATTTGGTTAAAGCAAAAGGTGGTTTGCAAATGCCCTAA
>CAYJJM010000128.1:0-4152 GCA_964370515.1 uncultured Oscillospiraceae bacterium
TCCTTACCAAGGAAGTGCTCTACCGACTGAGCTACAACAGCATAGTACAAAAAAACAATAGAATAAATAGGTTGTAATGTCAATACAAAACCCGAAGTTATAGGAGGCTAATTTTTATCGTATTTTAAACCCCGCGTCTAACGCGGGGTTTTCGCTTGTACAAAAAAAGCGAGAGATTAAACTCTCGCTTTTAAATTACTTTGATTTATTTTTTTGTAAAGATTTTTGTCAGTATAATATAGAGAGCAAATGTAATAAAGAAGGTTGGAATAGTTGCTCCTGTAGCTATCGGACTAATATACGTCCAGAAATAGCACAGTGCCATAGATACTAAAAACGTAATAACTGCCACAAAGTTTATCCCTCTGAAATAAACATATGCCTTGTTTTTTTCAGGGTAAAATAGTGCTTCTTCTACTACCTTTTGCTTTTTTATAATGAAGAAATCCGCTATCATTATAGCAAACATTGGCATAAATAAGACTGCAATAATATTAACAAAAGCTAAAAACATATCTAAAATTCCGCTAAATGCTCCTCCAACAATACATACTATGCCTACAACTAATGCTGTTGGTTTGTATGGTAATTTTGGAAATGCATTAACAATCGCAACCGTAGAACTATACATGCACATTACATTAGCCGCAATAACCGACATAAGAATTGCTATAGCTCCAGGGATTCCCAAACCCACTTCCGAGAAAGCTTGTGCCGGATCATATATAGCTTCTTTTCCAGTGCTTATTAACATACAAATCATTATAGCGCCTGCTCCCATTGCCAAAAATGTACCTGCAATATATCCTCCTCCAGTGCCTATAACAACACTTTTTACATTTTTGCAATTTCTATTATAGTCTGCAGCCATTGGAACCCATGATAGCGCAGAAGCTACAACTAAGTCAAATACTGACATATATGATCGGGCTTCTTCAGGAGCTTGTTCAACGCTTAATAGGTTTCCTATTCCTGCATCCATAAAAGCTTTTGCTATAACGGTTACCATAATTAAACCTATTACAATCATTGCTATTTTTTCATAAAGAGCAATTCCTTTAATAGCATTTAAGGCGATTACAACTACAATTATCTCTGTTAATATCGTAAACAATATTAGGTTGCTGTAACCAAAATAAGTACTAGAAATATAATTTAATGCAAGCCCCCCCAGTGCAGCTTGCGCCCATTGCCAGCCGATAAAAATTGCCCCACTAACTAAAGACGGTAGATTTGCGCCTTTTATTCCAAATGTTGCTCTTGCTGCAACCATAGTAGTACAACCAGTTTTGCTTCCTATAATTCCTATTCCAATTAAAGGCATTATTCCAAATAAACTTCCTACGAGCACGAGAAGTAATGCTGTTGTCAAGTCTAACCCAGGAATAAAATACATCCCCGTCAAAACAACAGTTACTACCATGCTTCCTGCAAACCAAATTGCAAAATTACCTAATGTTGATAAACTTCTATCTTCCGGGCTAATTGGAAGAATCTCTTTTGAAATATTATTATTTTCCATGTTTCCATTATATTGATGCAAGAAAGTACATCAATACTCTCCTTTCTTATTTAAATGTTTCTTTCAAAACCTCAATATAGTTTTTTATAACATCCTCCACTAACAAAGCTCCCTTTTCTTTAGAGGATGAGCGTGCCGTATGCACAAGACCTGTGGATGGAACTTCACATTTTGATATAGGGAAAATATTGTAAGTTGCTTCTTTTTCCACACCACCTTCAATATAGTTCTCCATTTTTACTAAATCCGGAGCAAAGTGCATAGTCATAGAAGTTTCCGCAATAGCTGCATGCTCCAATGACCACCCCGGGAAATCAACTTCGTCAAAAACAACATCTATCGTGGTTTCGCTTACTTGATTCCACCAAGCACTTTCGACCATTGTAATTTCGGGATATTTTTTTGATACAATATCCATAGCTTCAAGGATAAAAGCTTCATTTTCAAAATGAGCATTTAAAACAAATATTTTGCTTACCCCATCTCTTATAAGTTCTTCTAAAATATCACTAATAAGTGATATAAGGGTAGCTCCACTCAGGTTAATTGTACCTTTATATCTAGGTGAGCTTCCAGAGAGCGGTGTTGCTTTGTATCCATAATTAATAGTAGGTGCCACAATTCCTCCAATTTTTTTTGCAACCGTTTTTCCTAATTCAGTTGCTATAATTGCATCTACTGAAAGAGGCAACACAGGTCCATGTTGCTCCGTCGACCCTACAGGCAAAATCACAACAGAATCTTTTCTTTTTCCTTCAAATTCTTGCCAGGTCATTTCTTGCATCATTACAGTCATTTTTTCCTCCTTATCTACTAAACAAACTAATAATAAACTATTGGGTTAATATTTATTGCACAATTCCCTAATCCCCTTTTTTATGTTTTAAAGCTACCATGCAAATAAAATCATGGGCTATATTTGCCGCCAAATTTGAAGTTAGCTCCAAAATATCGTAAGGCGGCGAAACTTCCACAACATCAAATCCCACATAATTTAGTGATCTAATACCACGCAAAAGTTCTAGTGTTTGTGCACTAGTAACTCCACCAATTTCAAGGGTTCCTGTCCCTGGTGCATATGCAGGGTCAACAAAGTCTATATCAAAAGTTAAAAATGTTTTTGCATCTTGAACCCTATTCACAATTCTTTCTATAGTTTTTTTCATTCCAATTTCATGTACTTCTTCCGAAGTGATTAGTTCAAATCCAAGGCTTCTTGAAACTTCTAAATCGCCTTCGCTATATAAATTTCCTCTCATTCCAACTTGGATTGAGTGCTCTGTATCTATTAAACCTTCCTTTACTGCATGATAAAATGGAGTTCCATGATTATAGGGTTGGCCAAAGTAACCATCGTAAGTATCTGTATGAGAGTCAAAATGAACCAATGCCACAGGCCCATGTTTTTTTGCAATTGCTCGAAGTTCTGCCAAAGTAATCGAGTGATCTCCCCCTAAGCAAACTGGAACAATATCTTTGTCAATAACATTTGTAATATGCTTTTCGATTGCTTTATAAGTGTCATCTATAAACCCTGGAACAATATTAATGTCACCATTATCCACAATATTTATATGTTCAAAACTAGTAACCTTCATATTGATGTTGTATGGTCTTATTGTTGAGGACATTTGCCTAATTGCACTTGGTCCAAAACGAGAGCCCGTTCTATAGCTTGAAGCTGTATCAAATGGAACTCCTATTACTGCTACATCTATATCTTCTTCCAAGTCACTAATGTACGGTAATCTCATAAAAGTTTGTATGCCACAAAAGCGTGGTGATTCTTGTGAATTAACTGGAAAATATTTCTTCATCTTCTTCCTCCTACATGCCTTTCGGCCTGATTTCTTGAAATATTAACTATGCCACATATCATTTGCAAAAACCGTGCCAAAAAAAAAATGTTGTAATTGTTGAAAATCCAACAATAAAAATACAACCAAAAAATCTCATAGTGCGTTTTTGCACTATGAGATTCTATCTCAAGTAAATACATTTAAATTTAAGAACATTTAAACAAATGCAAAACCGCCCTTAAAGGGCATTTTTGCATTTGTTTTCTTCGTATTTTTTTAATTTTCTTCTGAGTGTTGTCACATCTATATCAAGAAACTTTGCAGCTAGAGGAATGCTTCCTTCTTCTTCTATCGTTTTATTAATTATGTTGTAGTCAAATTCCTCTAAAATTTGTCGGTATGGCTTAGTTAAATCAAATAACTGATTCTTTCCATATAATTTATCTTTATTAGCAACAACCAAAGCTTCATCAATTTGCTCCTTTTCTGAACTGACTAGCAATCGTTCTATAAGATTTTCTACTTCTCGAACATTCCCTGGCCAATCATATTCAAGTAGTTCATTGAGAGTTTTAGGCGAAATGTTTTTATCCCAATTGTATTTTTTATTTATTTTTCTTATATTTCTCTGTATCAAAGGTAGAATATCTTCTTTTCTTTCTCTAAGAGGCGGTATATATAAAGGCACTATATTTAATCTATAATACAAATCTTTTCTAAAGGTTCCTATATTTATCATTTCTTCAATATTAGCATTAGTGGCAGCAATAATTCGTAAATCAATATTTTTTTGGCGCGTTCCTCCTACCGAGACTATCTGTTTATCTTGAA
>CAYJJM010000129.1:0-4146 GCA_964370515.1 uncultured Oscillospiraceae bacterium
AAAATGCCTATCTCACCCCAAAGAGTTATGTTTTCTAAAGAAAGAACTGTAGGAAAGGCATGAAAATTTGGACTCAAAATAAATCCTGCCCCAATGTAGCCTAGAATTAGAGGAAACTTTAACTTTTTGAAAATTAAAGCTATAGTCCCTGCAACTATGGTTATTAAAGCCAAATCAATAATAAAAATATGTAAATGTTCCATACTGTTAGCCCTCCAAAATTCTATTTCACCTTAGGGATATATTCATTTATATTTATAATACACCAAATAAAAATGGGAGTCTTACTATTTCTTTACGGTAAACTGGGTTTGGATTTTTCTAGTACTCTTCTCTCCATTGTCAATTCTTCATCTGATAAAATAAATCAGTTTTAGCTTTGTTCTAGAATTCTTCTACCTAAACCGTCTTTATTGTCCAGTCCTCTACATTCCAAACATCGGTAATCCAATCTTGATAGAAACTTGGCTCGTGACAAACAATAAGGATAGAACCTTCGTAGGCAGCAAGTGCTCTTTTAAGCTCATCTTTGGCATCTACATCCAGATGGTTAGTAGGCTCGTCAAGTATGAGCCAGTTGCTTTCCCTTTGCATTAAGTCGCAAAGCCTTACCTTTGCATTTTCACCACCACTGAGAACCTTCATCTGACTAGTAATGTGTTCGTTAGTTAAACCGCAACGGGCTAAGGCTGCCCTAACTTCTGCGTTGGTATATGCAGGGTATTTAGCCCAAATATATTCTAAAGCTGTAGTCTTTTCGTTTCTAGATGCTTCTTGCTCAAAATAGGCCGGAATTAGATAATCTCCTAATTGTGCTTTGCCAGAGAATGGTGGCACTTCACCCAAAATGGTTTTTAACAAAGTACTTTTTCCGAGACCATTAGTGCCAACAATTGCTAGCTTATCCCCTCTAATCATTTTAAAATTCAATGGGCTAGTTAGTGGTTCATCGTAACCAATTACCAAATCCGTGCAATCTACCAATACTTTACCTGAGGTTTTACCCTTCCTAAAATCAAACTCCGGCTTTGGTTTTTCTCTTGGCTTGTCAATTATCTCTATTTTATCAAGCATTTTGGCTCTGCTATTTGCCATTCCTCTAGTGGCCACTCTGGCCTTATTCCTTGCGATAAAATCCTTAGTCTTTGCAATTTCAGCTTGCTGCCTTTTGTATGCGGCATCTTGCTGAGATATTTTGATTTCGTTCATTCTCATAAAATTTTCATAATCGCCTGTATATCTACTCAATTCACCATCGTCTAAATGATATACTACATTGATTACAGAATTCAAAAAATCTATGTCGTGGGAAATTAAAATAAAGGCGTTTTCGTATTCCTGCAAATATCTTTTTAACCAAGTTATATGCTCTACATCCAAATAGTTAGTAGGCTCGTCCAAAAGGAGAATTGAAGGATCTTCCAAAAGAAGTTTACCCAAAAGCACCTTTGTTCTCTGCCCTCCGCTTAGCTGGCTTACATCTTTGTCTAGTCCTATGTCTAACAGCCCTAGTCCGTCAGCAATTTGGGCTACCTTTACAGGAATTTCATAATATCCACTATCTTCAAGAATATGTTGATATTCACCGGCTTCCTCCATTAAAGCCTCCATATCACAGCCTTCTACAGCCATATCCTCATAAAGTTTTAACATCTTTTTTTCAATTTCATCCATATATGAAAAAGCACTACTTAAAGCCTGTTCGATAGTCGTTCCCGCTTTAAGTGTAGAATGCTGGTCCAAATAGCCTACTCTTACATTTCGTGACCATTCAACCGTTCCTTGGTCGGGTTGTATATTTCCAATAATAATATTGAGAAAGGAGGATTTTCCCTCTCCATTTGCCCCTACAAGCCCTATATGCTCTCCCTTTAATAAGCGAAAAGAGGCTTCCTCTAAAATTTTCCTGCCTCCAAAATCATGAGAAACATTAGTAACATTCAATAAGCTCATTTTTGTCTCCTTATCTTTAGATAAAACTTTTTATAATCACAGCCTGAACATTTAACATAAGCGGCAATCCTACTTCATAATTTGTTCCATATAATTATTGTATCACAGATTCCTCCTTAGATTTGAAAAAAGTCTATTGGCAAAAACAACTTTCGGAAAAATCATTATCCTTTTTCGGGAAAAATCATTATCTTTTCTCTTAACAAACTGGTGAAAGCATTTTTCCTATTCTCAGGTGAAAGCAGGTCTCCTATTCTCATATCCATTTTGATATGGTATAATGTCTTCGGAGCAATAAGGCAAACCATATCTCAACACTGAAGCGCCAAGCAAAAGGAGCGAAATAAAATAAATGTGCAAACCCAATAAAGATAAAAATCAAAAAAACAAATTAATAATTAAGGCTGGCAACGATAAAAGTTTGAAGCACAAATTGATGAATAATTCCAAAGGATTCACCTTAATGGAAGTAATAATCGTAATAGCAATAATTGCTATTTTGATGTCTATTGCTATTCCTAGTATTACTGGATATATGGAAAGTGCAAAAGAAGTTAGCGACATGTCCACAGCAAGATCAGTGCTGATAGCAGCACAAGCGGGAGTTATTGAGGCAAGGGCTTCTGGAGAACTAGAATCAGGAACCATTGTTACAATTGGTTGGTCTACTAGATCCGCTAGCCCTACTTACGGTAAAATTTTCGTTGGAGAGGGCGGTGGAGAAGGAGAAATATCGGCGGTCTTACCAAGTGGGTATGTGCGAGATAAGAATAACGATTTCACCAGTATAAGGGATAGTATTATTTCTAAAGTTGGTGGTAAAGTAAGTTCTTTTACGCATTTTAATTATGGATACATTGATTTTGAATTTCCTGAGTCAAAAATAGCTAGCCAATATGCACTATATGTGCATATTGACTCCTCTACAGGCGAAATGGCTCTTGCAGGCACATCTAGTAATGCTAATAAAAATATTTGGATAGATGAAATAGGATTGGATATTACACCTGTGCCATAACAATACATTGCTAATAATAAGTTTGTTGCTATTGCTATCTAAACTTCATAACGTATCTTGTTTCAAAATCAAAAAATACACAATCTTTCAATTTCATTTGTGGCACACTAGTATTTATGTCATCATAACACTGCCTACATCGATACTAATCTGAAAATGCAAATTGTATTGCAAAAACAATAAAAACACAGTACAATTTAATTATTAATCTGCGTTTAAGTAAATTGTATAAAATGGTACAGGCATACTTACTAAAAAGGAGCGATATTATGCATGATATAATCGGTCAAAATGTACTTGGTATGTACCTTGATATAGAGCTGCTAAAAACCATTAATGACGGAGCTGCACAAAGCATCCAACCGCCATCAGGCGAAAAGGTTACAATCACAATACAGTTACCGATAGAGCATAGAAACAAAGCACCGTACCAAATTATTAATGTGCATAATGGTGTAACAGAGATTATTACTCCAATTATAATGAGGACCTCCACACATTAACATTTGAGGCAAGCAAGTTCTCTACCTACGCCTACACTTATACGGATGCAAGCATTAGCACTACACCTACGGGTGTTCCCCAAACAGGCGATAATACTGCCTTACCGATTTTTATTGGATTAATGCTAGCTTCGGTTTTGGGAATGGGAGTTATATTTATGTTTAGGAAAAGAGTATAGATATACGAAAACAAACAATCCTCCAATCATAGATTATGGTTGGAGGATTTTTTTATTCCATTTAGCATTTTAACATGGCTGCAAGTTCTAAATACCTTGCCTTGCCTTCTTCTGTAGGTGTTACTTCAAATAGTACTATGTATTTACTCATTTTGTCTCCTTTGCTCCTAGTTTTTTCGGATAACAATAAGTAATGAATCTTTTGCTTCAAATTCTGAGTAGGATACTATCTTCTCCAATTTTAAATCTTTTGGAATTATATTTTTTAATGTAGCCTCATCATAATAAACAAACCTTAACTGCCCATCAAACATAAGTTCCTCCCTATATTCTCCAGCCCATAAAGTTGCGAAAATTATTCCTTTTGTATTCAAATGTTCATATTGACTATTTAGTGATTTTACAAAATCCTCTTTTGACAAATGCTGCAAAACCTTATTTGAATAAATACAATCAAAACTGCGGTTAATATTTATATCTACTGCATCCAAAA
>CAYJJM010000130.1:0-4124 GCA_964370515.1 uncultured Oscillospiraceae bacterium
ATGACTCTAAAGGAACAAATCCAGATGCAGCTATTAAAGCTATTGAGGCTATGAAAGGAAACATAATTCTTATAGCCGGTGGATATGATAAAGGAGCAGATTTCGAGGATTTACTTTTGTTTGGTAAAGATAAAATAAAGGCCTTATGTTTGTTGGGACAAACCAAAGAAAAAATTGCTAGACAAGCAAAAAATATAGGGATTTCACAAATATACCAACTAGAGAATATGAAAGAATGTGTTGAGCAAGCACTTTCTATTGCAAATCCAGGAGATAAAGTGCTACTATCGCCTGCATGCGCAAGCTGGGGTATGTATAAAAATTATGAAGAAAGAGGCAGAGAATTTAAAGAAATAGTTAAAAAAAATAAAGAAAAAATAACATGAGAAGGAAAGAAAGAGATAAAAAAAACAAGAAGGATATGCAAAAAAACACATCTATAGTCAAGGGCAAAAAGCCTGAAGAAAGAGAATACTTGATAGATGTACCTCTTTTGATAAACGTTATTATTTTAATAGGCTTTGGAATAATAATGATTTTTAGTTCTAGTTATTATATATCTATTAGTGAAGGTGCTAGTCCATATTCATATGTTATTAGGCCCATGTTGTGGGTCTTGGTAGGCTTGGTGGGCATGATCATTATGGTTAAGGTAAAGCTAGATAGTTTCAAAAAAATGAGTAAAATCATATATGTGGTATCTCTTGGATTAGCTGCCTTGCTTTTGATTCCAGGCATTGGAACAGAAATAAATAATTCAGTAAGATGGATTTCTATAGGTGGCATAACTCTAATGCCGGGAGAAATTGCAAAACTAGGGATTATTTTTTTTATTGCATGGATATTATCAAAAGAAGAAGATGCAGTAAACTCTCTCAAGGATAGAATTTTACCAACTATTGGTTGCGTTGGAGTGATTATAGGTATTATTGCACTTGGAAATATGGCGACCGCAATGATACTCACTGCTATTGTATTTGTGATGTTTTTTATTGGAGGGATGAAAAAAATATACTTATCAGGCCTTTGTACAATTGGAATAATAGGAACTTTGCTTATGTTGTTTATATCATCCTCTGATTATAGACTTAGCAGAATTGAAAGTTATTTAAATCCTTTTGATGAGGCCTTAGATGGTGGTTATCAAGCGACACAATCATTAATCGCTCTTGGAGCAGGAGGTATGTTTGGGCAAGGCATTGGAAATAGTATTCAGAAAACTTTATATCTTCCAGAGGCGCATAACGATTTCATATTGGCAATTATTGGCGAGGAACTAGGATTTGTCGGTGTGATAGGAGTGATGTTGCTATATGTATTTATAATATATAGATGTGTTTTTATAACTTTAGAGACGGAAAATCTTTATCAAAAGCTTTTGGCAGCAGGAATTACAGGGATGATAGCCATTCAAGTATTTTTCCATGTAGGAATAGTTATTTCAATCTTGCCTCCTACAGGAGTGATTCTACCATTGATAAGCTATGGAGGAAATGCAACTGTGGTTTTCATGTTAGCTTTTGGAGTTATGCTAAACATTTCTTGCGAAAATAAAAAAAGCAAAGGAAAGAAAATGGAGGGAATTGATTGAAAATTTTAATAGTAGGAGGAGGCACAGGAGGACATATATACCCAGGAATTGCCATCGCGGATAGATTTATGTTAGATGATCCAAAGAATCAAGTGCTTTTTGTAGGAACTGAACAAGGCCTTGAAACTAAAATTGTTCCAGAAAATGGATATGAAATCAAATATGTGCCAGCAAGTGGAATAAATCGAAAAAAAATACTAGAAAACCATAAATTCATTAAAGATTATGTGAATGGAAAAAAAGAGGCGAAAAGTATAATTAAAGAATTTGAGCCTGATGTTGTTATTGGGACAGGTGGTTATGTCACAGGTGCAGTAGTTAGTGTGGCGGCAAAAATGAAAATTCCAACATTCATTCAAGAACAAAATGTTTTTCCAGGGCTTGCAAATAGATCTTTGGAAAAGCATGCAAAAAAAGTATTTCTAGCATTTAAAGGTGCAGCGAAGGAATTTAAAAATCCAGATAAACTTGTAGTGTCAGGGAATCCTATAGGAAAGAAATTTGAAGAACTTAGCAAAGAAAAGTGCCGGGAAAAAATAAAAGTAAATCAAAACAGTTTTCTGATATTAATCGTAGGAGGCAGCTTGGGTGCTGGTAAACTTAATCAGTGTGGAAAGGAAATTGCTGAGGAATATGCGAATTCCAAAGAAATAGAAATTGTAATGGTAACAGGAGAAAAATATTTCAATGATGTAAATGCGGAATTATCCGAAAGAAAATACAAGAATGTTAGGGCAATACCATATGCAAACAATATGGAACAATATATGGAGGGTGCAGATCTAGTACTTGCAAGAAGCGGGGCATTAACTGTTTCAGAATTGACTTTTTTGGGAAAACCTTCAGTGTTTGTGCCATCTCCAAATGTTACTAGAAATCATCAATTTTATAATGCAGAAGAAATGGCATCTAAGGGAAGTGCGATAATAATTGAAGAGAAGGATATTACAAGTGTAAGGGAAGAAATAAAGGACATAATAAGCAATAAAGAGTTATACGAGGAAATGGTTCAAAGAGGAGAATTATTAAAAGGCATAAATGGGGCAGAAATAATTGTCGAAATCATAAAAAGCTTTGTTAATGAAAGTGAATAAGTATGAGAAAGTATAGGGACCAAACACAAGAAATTGAAAGCATTAATATTGATGGAAGAGAAAAAAATTACAATGATGATGCGGAAAATGTTAGAAGGTCAAGAAAAAGAAAAAGAAAAAATAGCAAGAAAAGAAAAAGAAGTAAGAATTATTTAAAACGAATTTTGTTTTTTATGGTTATAATGTTTTGCTTATGGGCTGTTCTTTCTTCAGACATCTTTGCAGTGGATAAAATTCAAGTGGAAGGGATAAATTACTATACAAAAGAAGAAATTTTAGAACTTGGTCAAATGAAAACAGGAGAAAATATTTTTTCCATAAAGAACAACGAGGGCTTGGAAGCGATAGAAAATCTTTTATATGTCAAAGATGTTGAAATTAAAAAAAATCTTCCTAATGAAATAACCATTAATGTTACTGAAAGAGAACCAATAGCGGTTGTACAAGGAGAAAAAAAATATTATTTAATAGATGCAGAAAAAATAGTATTGGAAGTTTTAGATGCTGGTGATGAAGAAACGAAAATTGAAAAAGTAAAAGTAGAAGAGGGTAAAGTAGGTGAAGAAATAAAGGTGGATGATAGGGAAATTCTTGAAGAGTCCTTGAAAATAGCCTATGAAGCTCATAAAAATGGTACAAAACTTTATGGAATTCAACTAGATTATGATGAAAAAAACAAAAATTACATAGGAAATATATATATATATGCTAATTTGGTTTGTAAAGGTGATGTTGAGGATATATTAAGAGTTATCAGTGAAGGCTATTTAGAAGAAATAGTAAAAACCTTGGATGAAAGAAATATAAAAAGAGGTACTTTGACCGTGACTAAATCCAATGAAATCAACTTTTCGTTGGAGATGAAGTAAAAAAGAATAAAAGCAACTGAATTTATAAGAAAAAGCTAAAAAACTTATGAAATAATATGAAAAAAATCACTTCGCTCATAAGTAAAACTCGAATACTTTCAGGAGAAGTTTTAATATGAATTTTAAAAGAAAAATTTATAACAAAAACAAAAACAAAAGTACTATAAAAGCTATTAAAATTACTGAAAATGTGTTACAATATAGCATATGTAGTATGTGCAATATAATTATCTGGATAATTTGGGAGGATAGATATGTTACAATTTGAATTGGGAGAAGAAAGAGCAGCCAATTTGCTAGTTATTGGAGTTGGAGGCGCAGGATGTAATGCAGTAAACAGAATGATTGAAAGCAAAACACAAGGGATAGACTTTATGGTAGTTAATACAGACAAGCAAGCTCTTGCTGGTTGTTCTGCTGAAAAAAAATTACAAATAGGTGAAAAACTTACAAGAGGTCAAGGATCTGGCGGAAACCCAGAAATAGGACAGCGGTCTGCAGAAGAAAATGTTGAAGATATAGCCAAACTCATTAGCGGATATGAGATGGTTTTTATAACTGCAGGATTAG
>CAYJJM010000131.1:0-3798 GCA_964370515.1 uncultured Oscillospiraceae bacterium
TTTAGTTTATTATCTTAATCAAATTTTATAATATGATTAAATTTTTGTCTGCTTTAGTTAAATTTATTATACCAAATTCCGTTATTATTGCCAAGTCTTCTATTCTAACTCCCATTTTATCAGGAAGATATATTCCTGGTTCTATTGTCACAGCCATATTCTCTTCAAGCCTTACATTAGTTCTTGTATTAATATAAGGCTCCTCATGAACTTCCTTCCCAACACCATGTCCAGTTCCATGTACAAAGTATTCACCATTGTATATTTTGATTTGTTCTTCTCCCAAATATCCAATTCCAACAGTCCTTGTCATATCTGCACATTGTCCATTGTACTTGCATCCAAAATCCAAAGTAATTAAATCACCATCCTCTACTATTTTTTCAGTAGGTTCGCCATGTGGCAGGCAGGTTCTGCTTCCCGAAACAACAATAGTTGGAAAAGCAAGTCCTTTCCCCCCTAATTCTTTCAACGTGTTTTCTAGTTCTTGCGCAATTTGTATTTCTGTCATACCTTTTTTGATATAGGATAACATATGGTCAAAGGTGAGTTCTCCAATTCTTGCAGCTTTGGAAATATCAATTAGTTCCTCTCCAGTTTTTATCATGCTCATTTATTTACCTGTAACAATTTCTGTTAGCATCTTATATACATCATTCATCATAACTCCAAAACGGATTTCGCATTGTAAATATTCTGCTGCTACAGGATCTTTCATCATAACTTCATAAAGAGGTTGCATCAACTTCATTGCCTCTTCTTCTATACTTTCACCCATGGCCTGCTTCATTTGTAATTCCATTTGTTTACCTTGATAGTCGTCTAGCATGCTTTTTAATTCTGGGTTTTCTGAAACTTTTTTCTTTACCACCACAAATTGCTTATACTCTTCTGATTCCTTAATAGCTTTTTCTAAGTTGTGCATTTCATCATATACATTCATCTTTATACCTCCATAAATATCGATAGAATAACTGGGTTTCTTTTTGTTTTATCATAAATAAATCTTCTCATATCATCTCTAATGGCATTTTTCATAGTTGCCCAATCTTTTATTTTTTCTGCCTTACATTTTTCTAATGTGCCCATTGCAATGCTCTCTGCTTCTTCTATAAGGTCTTCATTCTCTTTTACATACACAAATCCCCTCGAAATAATCTCGGGGCCTGCAATAACATTTCCTGTTTTCCCTTCTAGTGTAACGGTAACTACTATTAATCCAGATTCAGACAATATTTTTCTGTCCTTTAACACTACAGAGCCTATATCTCCAACACCAAGACCATCTACCATTATAGTTTCATTTTTGACAGCTTCCCTCGATACATGGGCTTTCTCTTTTGTTAAAGACAACATATCACCATTATTTAATATAAAAGTATTTTCTTCTTTAATTCCTATATCTATGGCCAATTCTTGATGCTTTTTCAGGTGCATTTCTTCTCCGTGAACTGGCATAAAAAACTTAGGTTTTACAAGAGAGTGTACTATTTTCAGTTCCTCTTGGCAAGCATGTCCTGATACATGTGTTTCTGCAATATCTGAATATATTACATTGGCACCACTTTCAATCAAAGTGTTTACAACATTATACACTGTTTTTTCATTACCTGGTACTGGTGTAGAAGAAAGAATTACAACATCTCCCTTTTTTATTTTAACATCTTTGTGATTTTTATTTGCCATTCTAGCAAGGGCAGACATTGGCTCTCCTTGGCTTCCTGTTGTAATAATAACCACTTCTTTATCCGGATAATTATTAACCCTATTAATGTCGATTAAAGTTCCTGGTGGGAAATTTAAATACTCTAGTTCTGTAGCTACTGAAGCAACATTTAGCATACTTCGCCCTGAAAAAGCAACCTTTCTTCCACATTTAACTGCATTATCTATTATCTTCTGAATTCTATGGACATTGGAAGAAAAGGTTGCAACTAAAATTCTTGATTCAACATCTCTGAAAATTTCTCCTAAAGCCTTCCCTACTACTTTTTCAGATGAAGTATATCCTGGCCTTGTAGCATTAGTACTATCTGCCAACATTAAAAGCACACCTTTTTCTCCAACTTTTGCAAATGTTCTAAGATCAATAGGTTCTCCGTCTACAGGTGTATAGTCTATTTTAAAATCTCCTGTATGAAGAACACTTCCTACTGGAGTTTCGATTGCAAATGCAAGTGAATCTGCTATTGAATGTGTCGTTCTTATAGCGGTAATTTTAAAATTCCCCAGCATAAAAGTATCTCCAGCACTTATTACATTCATTTTGCCTTTTATTTTATGTTCTTCTAATTTTCCTTCAACCAAAGCAATTGGCAACTTAGTTCCATAAACTGGAAATTTAATTTTTTTTAGCAAATATGGTATCCCGCCAATATGATCCTCGTGACCATGTGTAATTATTAGCCCTTTTACTTTTTTTGCATTTTCAATAATATAATCAAAGTCTGGTATTACAATATCAATACCTAACATTTCATCTTCTGGAAAAGATAGACCACAATCAACTATTAAAATATCATCATCATATTCAAAGGCTGTCATGTTTTTCCCAATTTCTTTCAGGCCTCCAAGTGGAATCACCTTAAGAGGGATTTCTTTGTTTTTACTTTTATTTTTATCATTAGCCTTAGTTTTATTCATCTTATTATTCTCATTTTTATTTCTATAATTATAAGTGGTAGCTAGTTTTTTATTTGGTTTATTATTATTTTCGTTATTTTTAGTGTTTTTTTCTTCTCTTCTCTCTTGTTTTACATTATTATTTTTTCTTATTATTTTTCCTTCTTTATCATTTGTGTTTTGATTTATTTTTTCTTTCATTTTTACCTTCTAACTTTTATTTTACTACAATATTCACTAGCTTATTAGGCACAGCAATAATTTTAATTAAGGTCATTCCCTCAATTAACTCTTTTGTTTTATCCATATTCAAAACAAGCTTTTCCATTTCTTCTTTTGTAATATTATTTGGTACATTAATTTTTTCTTTTACTTTGCACAACAATTTCAACTTCGTCTTTTACCAATGCTTTTTCGTCATATGTCGGCCATTGTTCATGGTACACTCCACCTTCATTTCCTAACATTTCCCACATTTCTTCTGCAAGATGAGGCGCAAAAGGTGCAAGTAATAATGTTAAGTCATTTATAACTTTACATAGTATTTCTTTGTTTATACTTTCACCTTCTTTATATTTATACCCTTCATTTACAAGTTCCATAATCGAACTTATAGCTGTGTTAAAGTTAAATCTCTCGCCGGTATCTTCAGTAACTTTCTTAATTGTAGAATTAAGTATATATAGTATTTCTTTATCTGCCTTGGATTTTTCTTTGGTACTATTTTCTACTTTTTCATTTTGGAATTTTTCTATATACTCACTTACTAGCCTATATACCCTATTTAGAAATCTATAGCTACCTTCAACTCCAGTATCTGACCAATCTAATTCTTTTTCTGGTGGAGATGCAAATAGAATAAACAATCTTGCTGTGTCCGCCCCATATTTTTCAATAATTTCTGATGGAGAAACTACATTTCCTATTGATTTAGACATTTTTTTGCCATCTTTAATTACCATTCCTTGTGTCAAAAGATTTTTGAATGGTTCTTCATTGGTAGTGATGTCTAAAGCAAAAAGTGCCATTTGGAAAAATCTTGAATATAGTAAATGAAGTATTGCATGCTCAACTCCACCAATATATTGATCAACATTCATCCAGTATTTCACTTTTTCCTTATCAAAGATTTTTTTATCATTTTTTGGATCACAATATCTCAAGAAATACCAAGAG
>CAYJJM010000131.1:3808-4108 GCA_964370515.1 uncultured Oscillospiraceae bacterium
CAAAAATGTATCCATAGTGTCCAATTCTCTTTGGGCTTTTCCTCCACATTTTGGACAGGCTGTTTCTTTGAAATTTTTGCTTGTGTTCAAAGGCGATGCACCTTTCCCTGTAAATTCAACATCTGTCGGCAGCATTACAGGTAGATTTTCCTCTTTTTCGGGAACCCATCCACATACAGGACAATTTATCATTGGTATAGGGGTTCCCCAATATCTTTGTCTCGAAACAAGCCAATCCCTAAGTCTATAATTAATAGATTTTTCCCCTATTTTTTCTTCTTCAAGGAAGTTTATAATTTC
>CAYJJM010000132.1:0-4066 GCA_964370515.1 uncultured Oscillospiraceae bacterium
AGAGAGGGCAAGCCAGATGCAACCATGGAGGAAGTCGATAGAGCTCTTAAGGCGGCAAGGTGCCAAGATATTATTGAGAAATTGCCTTATGGCGTGAATACAATCTATGGAACAAAAGGCGTGTACCTTTCAGGCGGAGAAGCTCAAAGAATTGCCCTTGCAAGAGCCATACTTCGTGATGCGCCAATTATTCTGTTGGACGAGGCAACGGCATTTGCGGATCCAGAAAACGAACATCAAATCCAACTTGCATTTAATGAATTGACAAAAGGGAAAACTGTGCTAATGATTGCCCATAGGCTATCTACTGTAAAGAATGCAGACTTAATATATGTTATAAATGATGGGAATGTAGTGGAAGAAGGGAACCATCAAGAGCTTGTTGAAAAAGATGGTCTGTATAATTCCATGTGGGTAGAGTATAACAATGCATTTATTTGGAATGAAAAGGAGGGATTAGAATAATGAAAAGATTTTTACAGAAAACCTTTGCACTTACAGATAAGGGTGCAGGAGAGTTATTAAAAGCTACCATTGCTACAGTCTTTATAAATATAGTTATAATGGCAGTAAGTGCGACTTCTTACTTTTTTATAAAAGACACACTGATGCCTATTTTGGAAGGTGGCATGCCCACTTACACAATTATGGTATACATAGGATATTCAATATTTATTTTCATTTTGATGGTTGTACTTTATTACTTTCAATATAATTTTTGCTACATTTCCGCTTATGAAGAAAGTGCAAATATGCGAATTTCCCTTGCAGAAACACTTAGGAAATTACCTCTATCTTTCTTTGGAAAGAAAGATTTGTCTGATGTTACAAATACGGTTATGGGTGATGTTGCTATGATGGAAAATGCTTTCTCTCACTTTATCCCTGGGCTTATAGGGTCGATTATTTCAACGGTGATTATGGGATTTGGAATGTTTGTATTTGATTGGCGTTTGGCTTTATCACTTACATGGGTAATTCCTGTTTCGTTCTTGATGTGCATCGCAAGTAAAAAACTTCAAGATTACTTCTCCCTAAAAACAAGGGCTATTCAAATTACTTATTTGGATAAAATTCAAGAGTGCCTGGAAAATGTTAAAGATATTAAAGCGAACAATAGAGAAAACACACATCTTGATACTATGGATACTCATTTTGAAAACTACGAAAAATCTAATATAAAAGCAGAATTTGTTACAGGAACATTTGTAACATTGTCACAAATGATATTGAAGGTGGGGATTGCAACTACCATGATTGTGGGAGTTTCCTTGCTTGCGACTAGAGAAGTAGAACTTCTAACCTTCTTGGTATTTTTGATGATAGCATCAAGAATTTATGATCCACTAGCAGGAACTCTTATTAATCTAGCAGGAACATTTATTGCATTAAAAAGTGTTGATAGAATGAAAGAATTTGGTAACATAAAAATTCAGACAGGAAAAGAAAGCCTTTCTCCTGATGGGTATGACATTAATTTTGATAATGTAAAGTTTAGCTATGACACTAGCGAAACAGTTTTAGACGGTGTATCTTTTACTGCTAAGCAAGGAGAGGTTACTGCACTTGTAGGACCTTCTGGTGGAGGAAAGTCTACGGCAATGAAACTGGCTGCACGGTTTTGGGATGTTACAAATGGAAAAATCACAATAGGCAAGGAGGATGTAAATAGTATAGAACCTGAAACTTTGCTGAAAGAAATATCCATCGTATTCCAAGATGTTGTCTTATTCAATAATACAGTTATGGAGAATATTAGAATTGGTAGGAAAGGTGCTACTGACGAAGAAGTTATGGAAGCTGCACAGAACGCTATGTGCCACGACTTTATTATGAATATGCCCGATGGTTACAACACTCTTATTGGCGAAAATGGCTCTAAACTTTCAGGAGGAGAGAGACAAAGACTTTCTATTGCAAGGGCGTTGTTAAAAGATGCTCCAATTGTACTTCTTGATGAGGCTACATCTTCATTAGACATACAGAACGAAAGTGCTGTTCAAAAGGCTATTTCAAGGCTTACAAAAGATAAAACAGTAATAGTAATTGCACATAGAATGAGGACAATCGCAGGTGCAAACAAGATAGTGCTTTTGAAAGATGGCAAAGTTTCAGCAGAAGGAACCCATGGCGAGCTACTAAAGAAATCAGCAGATTATGAGAATATGATAAACTTGCAAACGGAGAGTTTGAACTGGGTGCTACGATAAAAAAGGGTAAGTGGTAGTACGAGTTACTACCACTTGATTAAGTTATTATATACTAGGAGGATAAATGACATGGAATTGTATAAATTATTTTGCACAAAATTTCCTCAGCAAGAAATGAAAATAAATGAAAGGTTATTTACATATAGATATTATGAACATCCAACTTCAGATACTACAATTATACTATTAGTTGGCGGGATAGGCCTTTCGGATTTAATATATTCTCATTTTATGAAATTTGCCAAAGAGCATTCAGTTATTACATTTGATTATTCCAAAGAGTATCAAACTAATGATGAATTGATAGAGGCAATCTATGAATTAATGAAGGCGCTAAATAAAAAAGCTTGGTTCATAGGACAATCCTTAGGAGGATTTATTGGAGAATTAATAGCAGTGAAACATCCAGATATCGTAGAGGGACTAGTGCTTTCAAATATAGGTTGTGCATCAGAGGAGTTAAGTGAAACTGCATATGATTCACTGCAAGATATGATTAAAAGTTGCAAAATCAGTTTTCTGATGCGGAAATTTTATTTGATGCGACCGATGAGTATGGGATAAATTATGTGAACAAATATGTAAAAAAAACAGGTAATAAAAATGCGATGATGTATTTTTATATAAATAGCCCACAAGAATTTGAAAACAAAGTGAATGTGAAACTTGTATCATCAAAGGGGTTTTATGGCAGCATCACAAAAGAACTTAAAAAGAAACTAAAGCTGTACACAAAAATTGCAACTAGAGTAGCAGATAAAAAGATGCATACGATGATATTACATTATAAACTATAGAAATTGCTGAAATTTAGATTGTTGTATTTGGGAAGATTATGATAGTCCTAGAGGGCAAGGTCGCTATGCAAATAATTGGGTGAATTCACATTGATAATTGAAGGGGAAAGAATTGAACAATTAAAAGCAACATTTTTCTTGACAATGAAAAGTGTATATAGTAAACTAAATGCAGTTAGTTACAACTAACCTAATTTTAGATATACTGATATCAAAAAAGTGTCGAAAGGCACTAAAAAAACGTATTAAAAGTTAGTTGTAACTAACTAAAGTCTAGATTCAAAGCAGGAAACAGAAAGGTAGGAAGATATGAGTGTGGCAATAATTGGAGGAAATGAATGTATGGTTCGTAAATACGAAGAAATTTGCAAGGGTTATAATTGTGAGGCCTCCGTTTTTACAAAACCAAAAGGAATGAAAAGCAAAAAAGGGAAGCCAGATTTAGTGATTTTATTTACTAATACAGTTTCACACAAAATGATTGAGATGGCAAAAACATCATTTATGGGACATAATCCGTTGGTGGTTCGCTCTCACTCTAGTTCAGCATCGTCACTAAAAAGAATATTAGAAGAGAATATTTAGAAGGGGAGGTGGTTGGTATTTCAATAAATACGATTGTGGCACATTGTGCTCCGACCCTAGCAGGGCATAAAATCGGAAGCTTATTCTCTTGTGGGTTTTCTAATGTGAGTAAGCTAAAAAAAACAGTTGCAGAAAAAAACAGCCTTCTAAATCCTAAAGGAGTGTATTTTAAAATTTTAAAAATTTCACCAGAAAGAGCACTAATATATGTATATAGAAAAGAAAAACTGAAAAGTCTTTTGGAATCTGAAAATATACAAAAATTTCTCAGAAAACAAGGGTATACATCTTTTGAATTGAACAATTGTATTGATACTCTAGTAGAAAATTTAAAGAAAGAAGAGTTTCCTCATGAAATAGGAGTTTTTCTCAATTACCCTTTAAATGATATTGAAGCCTTTATCAAAAACAAAGGCAAAAATTATAAATGCGTTGGTAATTGGAAAGTTTACAACGATGAAGATAAAGCAAAAG
>CAYJJM010000133.1:0-1288 GCA_964370515.1 uncultured Oscillospiraceae bacterium
AAGTAGATGTAATATATCAATTTGAAACCTCTGCAGAAGATTGGCTAAAGATAACATATGGAGGGAAGACAGGTTATGTATCAATAGCTGATGTGAGTGATGTCATATCAAGAACAGAATATACGCCAAACATAAAAGGGACAATAAAGTCAAATACAGAAGTATACATAGAAGTAAATGGAACAAGTGCAGTAGAAAGTCTTGTAAAGGGCGATAAAATAATAGCGCAGGAAGTAATAGAAGCAAGTACAGGTATTTGGTATAAAGTACAATATGATGGAACAAAGACAGGATACATAAAAGGTGGTACATTTGGATTTGACTTTGGAATATATAACCCATATATACCAATGAAAACTACTGCAAGTGTTAAAATGTATAGTGGTTTAGGTACAAATTTTGCTGAGATAACAACAATCCCAAGTGGAAAAGAAGTAGATGTAATATATCAATTTGAAACCTCTGCAGAAGATTGGCTAAAGATAACGTATGGAGGAAAGACGGGATATGTGTCAATAGCTAACCTTGAATATGTTGCAGTCTTCGGCATAGATGTATCTCAATGGAATGGAACTATAGATTGGAACAAAGTAAAAGCAGCAGGTGTTGATTATGCAATTATTCGTGTAGGCGGAAGGGGAGCTTCTTCCGGAGAAATATATGCGGATTCAAAATTTGTGCAAAATATGCAAGGCGCTCATAATGCTGGAATAGATATAGGAGTGTATTTTTTCACTCAAGCAATTAATGAAGCGGAAGCAATAGAAGAAGCTAGGTATACAATTGACCAAATAGAAAAACTTGGTATTCCTGTTACTTTGCCAATTGCCTACGATACAGAAAGTTATTCGCATTCAGTCACTGGAGAGCCATTAAGACACAACAATATTTCAGTTCAAACAAGAACTGATGCTGCAAATGCATTTTGCCAAACTATTGAAGCAGCTGGTTATGATGCGATGATATATTCAAACCTTACTTGGCTAGAAGGTAAATTATATATGAATCAACTTACAGAATATAAAACATGGGTAGCACAATATTGGAATGCAACATTGTATATGGGGAAATATGACTTTGATCATAATTATACAAGTTCATATGATGGGCATTATGAATATTGGCAATATACAAGTAGTGGTTCTATTAATGGAATTAGTGGCAGGGTAGACCTTAACTGGTGGTATCCTGGAGGGATGAATTAGAAGAAATAATGAAAAACATACTAATTAGATTATTGATGATCCTAATAATTGGCGTAATCTGCTTCCTTTTGTTAAGAGATAGT
>CAYJJM010000133.1:1298-3985 GCA_964370515.1 uncultured Oscillospiraceae bacterium
TATAGGAGAGGGAAACAACCCTCTGTCTTTGACATATCTTGCCTTTCTTGCAATTGTTGTTTTTGCATATTATACTATCCCCAGAAAGTATCAATGGACTGTTTTGCTGGCAGGAAGCCTAGTTTTTTACTTGATTTCAGGGTTTCAATATATAATATTCTTGATAGGGTCTTCTGCGGCTACCTTTGTAGTTGCAAAGCAGATGTCTGTTAGAATACAAGAAGCCAATGGTAAACTGGCCGAAGCCAAGGATATAAAAAGCAAGAAGGCTATCAAGGGTAGCCTGCAAAAGGCTAATAGAAACCTTCTGTGGATTGCGGTAATATGTACTCTAGGTGTAATGGTTATTATCAAATACACTTACTTTTTCATAGAGAATATAAATAATTTATTAAATGTAGAAATTCCTTTGGTTCATTTATTGATGCCACTTGGACTTTCTTTTTATACATTTATGCTCATAGCTTATCTAATGGATGTGTATAGAGGGAAATATGAAGCAGAAAAAAACTTTTTCAAATTTTTACTGTTTTCCTCTTTCTTCCCTCATGTCTCTCAAGGTCCAATTTCTAGATATGATGAATTAGGCAAGGAACAGTTGACTGCAATTCATAGTTTTGACTATAGAAATTTTTGCTTTGGAATGCAGCGTATTCTGTGGGGATTTTTTATGAAGCTTGTGCTGGCAGACAGACTGAGCATATTTGTAACCGGAGTGTATTCCGACTACGAGAACCAAAGCTGGCTAATGCTAGCCGTAGCCGCGTTGGCATTTTCAATTCAGATTTATGTGGATTTTTATAGTAGTATGGAAATTGCCATTGGTTCAGCACAACTTTTTGGAATTAAGCTAGCGGAAAACTTTATGCGACCATATTTTTCCAAAAGCATGCCGGAGTTTTGGAGAAGGTGGCATATTACATTAGGTACTTGGTTTAAAGATTATGTCTTTTATCCTATTGCTATTTCCAAAAACCTTATGAAGTTTAGCCGATGGTCAAGAGAAAAGTTTGGAGCCAATGTTTCTAAAATACTGGCGGTTATTCCACCAATAATGGGCGTATGGGTTTTAACTGGACTTTGGCATGGTGCTGCTTGGAATTTTGTGGCCTGGGGTGTATATCATGGAATACTTATTGTATTAAGCTCAATTTTTGCAGAGCACGTGACCCAAAGATTTGAAAAACTAGGGATTAAAACAGACACCAAGGGTTTCAAAGTCTTACAGATGATAAAGGTTTTCATTTTATGCAGCATAGGAAGGGTTTTCTTTGTTTCAGATTCTATAGGGGAAGCCTTCCATATATTTGCTAGAATAGGAACTTTGAAAAATTCGCCAAATGGACTTATAAATATAGCGGATATTCCTTTGATATTACCAGAATATGGAATAATCATAATTACAACAATATTATTGTTTATAGTAAGTACTTTCCAAGAAGTCAGAGGAAGCCTTAGAGAGCAAATTGATAAGGCTAGTATTTTTATCAGATGGCCTATTTGGCTAATTCTAATATTTGCAACCTTAATATTTGGAGTATATGGCGATGGGGCACCTGCAGAATTTATTTACGAAGAATTTTAGTTAAAATCAGCTATAATCTGCTATAATAAGTTTATCATTTTCAAAGGAGTTATCATAAGCGAAAGGACAAGAAATGAAAGAGGACAAAATGCTATACGATAAAACTATTTTAAATTCAATGAGGGAGTATGCAACATTACATCCAAATAAGCTGGCCCTTATTGATGTGAACACTGAATTAACTTATCAAGAGTACTGGGATAAAATTTCTAATGTGGCAGCAATGTTAAAGGAAAATGGCTTAGTTAAAGGAGAGTATGTTGTTGTTCAAAATGCACAATCAGTAGAGTATATGGTGCTATTGCATGGAATTCAGCTGGCTGGAGGAATTACTGTTCCTATTGAAAAAAGCTCCAATGAGGGAAGAGCCTTGGAAATCCTAGGAGAAACAGGGGCGCCCAGATTTTTTGGAGAAATTGACATAGAGGGATATGAAACCCAAAGTATTTCTGAAATATATAAATCACAACCAAAGTCTGAAACTATACAAACCCTGGAAATGCCTAGAGGAGATGATGACGCTATGGTGCTCTTCACTACAGGAACTACAGGTAAGTCAAAGGGTATAGTTATTCAATTTTCCGCAGAATTTGCTGTTGCCGAAAATGTAATGTATGGTGTGGAAATGAAGAAAACAAATGTGGAAATCATTCCTATGCCAATGAATCATTCATTTAGCTTACGCAGGTACTTTGCTAATATGATTAATGGAAGTACGGTAATTCTAATAGACGGAGTATTTTTTGCAAAAATAATATTTGAATTAATAGAAAAGTATCAGGTTACAGCTATGGCCATGGCCCCTGCTGCCATTAGCATTATATTCAAACTTACCAAAGATAAAATAGCAGATTATGCAGAGCAGCTAGATTATCTTCAATTTGGCTCAGCACCTCTTCCTGAAGCGGACAAGGAGCATCTTTTGGAAATCATGCCACACACTCGTATGTATAATATATATGGATCTACAGAGGCAGGTTGTTCCTGTGTACTTAACTTTAATTCGGAGGACAATCGAAAACAATGTATTGGATACCCAACCAAAAACTCTGTATTCAAAATTGTAGATGAAAACAGCGAAGAAATCCAGGCTTCTTTGGAA
>CAYJJM010000134.1:0-2678 GCA_964370515.1 uncultured Oscillospiraceae bacterium
CAAAGGAGAGACCATTTCTTTCGCTCCAGGTTCTGGTTTCTACAAAGATCCTGAAAAAGGCAAGCAAAAAGTTAGATTTTCTTTCTGCGCAAGCACACCTGAAGAAATTGAGCGTGCTATGAAAATTTTGGAAGAAGGAATTATAGCCTACAACGAACAAAAAAAATAAATTTAAAATGAAACTGAAATTTGTTATAAAAAAGAACCCTTTGGGTTCTTTTTTCTTTGCCATAATATAATTCCTCCTATGGTGTTTACTATTTTACCATAGAAGGAATTCTTTATTTACAGACTTTTTTTCACACGCTCAAAAATTCTAAATATACTTATTAATGATATTTGATATTTTGAAAATATCTTTTTTTAAATCTATAATAAAATTCCTCTTCTGGTCATGTACAAACTTTACAAATGCTAAATTTTTAGTCTGGCTTTTGGGGTCGGCACAAAACTACTCATTTTCTTTTACTCTTTTTCTAGTATTATTGTAATTCCATCATACTCTTCTGCAATAAGCTGTTCTCCATTAATTGTGAATTCCAAGGATTCTATTCCGTCATCCATTATAACTTTATTGCCTTCTAATTCCCATAATACGTCAAATTCATCATCCCCCAATGCCGTTACTACTCCATGTCCACCCTCGTTAAGAGTTATATCCATAATTGACATTCCCCCTAAATCTTCATAGTAACTAACACCTTCTTCCAAAAGATCAACAGTTACCCAATCCCCTAGGATATCCTCACCTACTAAATCTTTGTTGCTTCCGCCACATGCAACTAATGTTAGCATAAAAGTTGAAATAATTGTAATTAATAATATTTTTTTCATGTTTTCTCCCCCTGCATATTTTGGTATTATCTATTTTCCTTTATATCACCTCTATGCTGTTTATAATCAATTGTATATTATTACTGAATATAAATCAATATTTTACTGTGCATAAAATTCTCCATAAGCCTTCTCCCTTACATTAACCTTACATTAATTTATACAAGCCCACTCATATTTTCGTCAAGATAAAAGATAATAATTTTTTAATTCTTTTAATTTTTTAAAACAAACCTTCTATTACATAAACAGTCTAGATTATCTCTTTTCTATTTCTTCCATCATCTTGAATTATATCTACCTACCAGCTTAAATTATATCTATATCCTATCTCAAAGTTGTTTCAACAAAAAAAAGAACCCTAGGGTTCTTTTTTTATTATGTATTATTTATTGTTTTTCAAATACCATAACTGTGTCTGTCGCCTCGTCTACAAGCAATAGTTGTCCACCGTCAAAAGTTAATTCTAATACATCAGTTCCATTATCAATTGAGACTACATCTCCCTCTTGTGTCCACTGAAGATCTACAGATAGTGAATCATCTCCAAACGCAAAAGTTGTTCCTGTTCCATCTTCATTAAAAGTAAAGTCTAACATAGATTCTCCACCCATTAAGTCGTAATAGCTATCTTCTCCAACAAGTGTATCAACATGTGTCCAACTTCCTGCCACAGTTGCATCACTTCCACCACCACAGCCAACAAGTGCAAACATCATTATTGCTGCAATCGCAACTACTAATATTTTTTTCATTTTGTCCTCACATTTCTCATTATTACAATATGTTATAATACAATTTTACTATAGTATATCTAAATTAACAATATGTTTTATGTTATTTTTGCGTTTTTATTTTTAAATTTTATGTGTTTGTCAAGTGATATTTTAAAAGTTTTTTATTTTTTTAACTTTATATTATTATATTTTTATGATGACTTATCAAATTGCAATAATTTCAAATTTACATTTTTAAAATTATTTTCTTACAAGTAAATCTTCCAACACTTTTCTTTTAGGCATAGCTGGTATTTCTTCTGGATATCCTATTGGAATTAAGCAAGAAATCTTTTGGTTTTCTGGAATTCCTAGCGTTTCTTTGATTTTATCTTCATCAAAATATCCTAAAATAACAGTTCCTAGTCCCTTTTCTGTTGCTGCAAGGCAAAATGTTTGAGCTGCAATTCCAGAATCAAACATCTCAAATCCGTCTTTTTTAGGAGTAGCATAGGATCCGTCTTTTTCAAAACCAGAGCGATTCATCACATATGTAAGTATAATAAGCCCCGGTGCATTTTTTATTGTTTCAGTATTAAACTTGAATCCCAAAACTTGATTTGTAGCAATTTCTTCTAATATTTTTTTATCCTCAACATAAACATACCTTACAATCTGGCTATTTTTCCACGAAGGTGAGTAAGATGCTATTTCGACAAGTTCTTCTATAATTTCAAAGGGAACTTTTTCTTCTTCGAACTTTCTTATACTTCTTCTGCTTTCTACACATTTCAAAAAATCCATATTATTCTCCATTTCGCTTTTAATTTTTTTTTAAATATTATTTAAGCTTATTTAAATTGTTTTAAGTTATTAAAAATATGTCTTATAATCTTAGCTAAGTAACAGGAATTTAATAACAGCAACTTTAGTATTTACAATTATTTCTACTATACGAAGAAGTTTTTATCAAATTTCCATCAGGAGAATACATATTTCCTGAATTATTCATAATAGCTTATTCATAATAATCTGGGTGGGAAATTGAAATCGTCATAATTTCAGTTCTCTCATCATACCAAAGATTTAAGTTATATCCCACCTCGTTGTTTGCACTATAATCGGTAT
>CAYJJM010000134.1:2688-3968 GCA_964370515.1 uncultured Oscillospiraceae bacterium
CTCTTTCTTTGCAAGCTTGAACATATTCATCATATTCACCTTTTGTGGTTTCCCCTATAGAAATCTCTGCACCACTCACATCAACAAAATTAATAACCCCTTTTTTGGATTTTGGCACTGGAAGTAGTCCTACTATTTTATCATCTCCTGGCCATTTAATTTTTCCAATTTCAATTGGTGCATCTACGCTTATAGACATACTAGCCTCACCAGTGTCCATCTCGCCAAAGGAAATATAAAGTTTATAATTTTCCTCATTATATGCAACATAGTATCCATCTCCACTATCTATGCCCAAATTAAATCCATATTCTTTACAGTCTTGAACATAAGCACTAAACTGTTCATTTGTTGCATCATATATTATTATGTTCAATTGATCAGATTGATTAACCTGCACATCTACAACTTCACTTTCAATTTTAGGTAAGTATTCACCTAGTTTAAACCCTTCCCAATTTACTTTTGGTAAAGCAGTAAAACTTATTGTCATTGTACTAGCATCAGGTGAATAAACTATTCTTAAAGTACCTCCATTTATACTCTTCCCCTCATATGTGTTGGGATCCCATATAGTCTCTAGCATAAAATTGTGTTCGTTGCATAAAGTTACATAGGCTAGCATCTCTTCTTCCGTTATCTCGTGTATTATTAGTTGCAATTTTTCCTCAGTATTTTGCTTTATTTGTGCCATTTCGCTCTGGATTTGTGGTATTTCATCTGCCAAAATAATTTCTTCCCAATTAAGGTTTTTAGGCTCATTCTCCTTCATATAATTTGTACCTGAGATAATTCCTACTATAGTACCTATAACCAAAACAATAGCAATTACTATACCCATTATTTTTTTACTTTTACTTTTTCCTTTTTCCATCAATTAACTCCTTATCCAACAATTTAAAGAAGCTCTGTTTTCTTTTCCTCTAGTAGCTATTCAAGTAGATATACTCATACTGCTCACATCAACTCAAATATAATCAAAATTATATCATATTTTTATATTTATAGCTAATATTTCTTCAAGTTTTATTGAAAAATTTTGTTGGAAATTGTTAGAGATTTTAGTAGAGCATCTCGAAAAATTTTCGTATGACAGTAAGTGATTTTATAGCACCTTCTAGGACAAATGATTATATTTTTAAATAAAAGAGAGCCGATTATTCGACTCTCTTTCTTTAACTGGCAACGTCTTACTTTCCCAGGCAGTCGCCCACCAAGTATCATCAGCGCTAAGGAGCTTAACTTCTGTGTTCGGGATGGGAACAGGTGTAGCCTCCTTG
>CAYJJM010000135.1:0-3918 GCA_964370515.1 uncultured Oscillospiraceae bacterium
ATTAAATATTTTTTTTAAGGATTTTATTAAAATACAGATATAGCGAACTATAATAACAAAATAAGTTTATTAAAATTATTAAAATAAATTTAATATTTATTAGAATTGTTGAAGTCCTGCAAATTTTCTTATATAATTAACTTAAACTTATTATTTGTTTGCGGAGTAAATCATATGAGAAAAACCACAGTAGCAGCAACCCAAATGGCTTGTTCAATCAACAAAGAAGACAATATAAAAAAGGCAGAAAAATTAATAAGAGATGCCGCTTCCAAAGGGGCCAATGTTATACTAATTCAAGAACTATTTGAAACTGAATATTTTGCTCAAGTTGTAGACTATGACAATTTACTTCTTGCTACCCCTATGGAAAACAACAAGACTATAAAAGAGATGTCTAAATTAGCTAAAGAATTAAATGTTGTAATTCCTGTAAGTTTCTATGAACAAGATACTGTTTGCAGATATAATACAGTTGCCATGATAAATTCGGATGGGGAAGTCCTAGGAAAGTACCGAAAAACCCATATACCTGATGATCCAGGTTATTATGAGAAGTTCTACTTTACTCCGGGTGATACAGGCTTTAAAGTGTGGGACACTAACTATGGAAAAATAGGAGTGGGTATTTGTTGGGATCAATGGTTTCCTGAAGCTGCCAGGTCAATGGCTCTTATGGGCGCGGAATTTTTATTGTATCCCACTGCAATAGGCACTTTTGCAGTTCCAGAAGACCAACTAGAAAAGGAGTCTTTAGACTATGATCATTGGCAAAATGTTATGTTAGGTCATGCTGCTGCCAATATGATACCTGTTATTGCCTCAAATAGAATTGGAATAGAAAAAATGAATGATACAGCAATTAAATTCTATGGTAGCTCTTTTATATCTGATAATAGAGGTAATATAATAACTTCAGCTGATACTTCAACTGAAGCTATACTAACTCATACCTTTGATAGAGATGAACTTGCATATTATAAAAGAGAAGTTTGTACTTTTAGGGATAGAAGACCCCATATGTACAAAACTATTCTTACATTAGATGGAAGGAGATAGTATCTATGCTAATTGATAATATAATTAATAATTGCAATAGTAACTATGAAAACAATTCCCAAGGGAAAACGAATTGTGAATGTAAAAAAGAATGTACGCATCCCTCTGCTTGCACTTCTAATTGCGAGCTATGTTTAGAACAAATTCATTATCCAAGCAGAAATGAGTGGGGCAGGAAAGAATATGATTGCCAAAATATTCTTGATTTTTATGTTTGTAAATATATTCACAAATATTCATCAGAAATAGAATATGCACTTCACGCGATTGAGAAGTTAGATAAGTTGAAGAGCATATCTGCAATATCTCTAGGATGTGGAGCTTCGCCAGATTTGGTTGCTTTGGAAAATTATATGGAAAAAAAAGGCCTTGATTTACCTGTAGAGTATCTTGGTATAGATATAAATAGAAGATGGAAATCCATTAATGACATTGCATTGGAATACTTTACATATAGTGAATTTAAAGTTAAATATCGATATGATGATGTTATTGATATATTCAAAAATGAATATGCAGAAAGTAAAAACATTCTTATTCTGCAATATTTAGTGTCACACTTTTATAATACTGGCAGAATAGCCGAGGTTGAGAAATTCTACAAAAGACTTACTGAAAATGTAATTAAGTACATGCAAAAAGATTCGATTATAATAATTAATGATGTAAATAGTAACAATAGAGGTAGAGATTATTTTATTTCTTTTTCAAATATTCTTCAAGAAAGTGGAATAACACATAAATATACTAAACGATATTTTGATTATAATATTCAAAATGAATATCAGAAATATGGATATAAGTATCCATCTAATCATATACTTACTTCTCCCAGTAGGGAATTAGAAAAATATAATCCGTGGACAGTATGTTCAAGTGCTCAACTAATAATAGAATTGTAGGTGAATATAAAGTGATAATAAGTGCAAGTAGACGAACAGATATACCAACGTATTATTCTGATTGGTTTTACAATAGAATTAAAGAAGGATTCGTTTTAGTAAGAAATCCAATGAATATACATCAAGTTAGCAAAATTAGCCTTTCAACAGACTTTGTTGATGGAATAGTCTTTTGGACAAAAAACCCAATTCCAATGATAGGTAGATTGGATGAATTAAATGATTATAACTACTATTTTCAATTTACCCTTAATGCTTATGGGAAAGATGTTGAAACCAACATACCATCCAAGAATGATGTGATTATTCCGGCATTTCAAAATTTGTCCAAAAAAATAGGTAAAGAAAAAGTTATATGGAGATATGATCCGATTTTTCTTAATGAAACCTATACAATGGACTATCACTGTAAATACTTTGATGTTTTAGCCAATAAGCTTTATCAGTACACAGATAAGTGTACATTAAGCTTTATTGATAATTATAGAAATACAGAACGAAACACAAAACCACTTAACATAATTGCTATGCCTGATAAAGAAAAAATTGAACTTATGTCAAGATTTACTCGAATTGCTGATAAATATGGATTAAAACTAGATACTTGTGCCGAAAACATTGAGCTAGATGAGTTTAATATATCACATGCACATTGCGTTGATAAAGAAAGATTGGAGAAAATCAGTGGAAGCAAATTGGATGTTGGGAAAGACACAAATCAAAGACTAGAGTGTGGTTGCATTACAAGCATAGATATTGGAATGTATAACACTTGCAAAAATGGCTGTTTATACTGTTATGCGAACTATAGCAATAACACAGTAAGCAGAAATTTTGAAAATCATAATGTAAATTCTCCATTAATTTGTGGTCAAGTTACAGAAGAGGATATAATTAAAGAGAGAGTAGTAAAATCATACAAGAATAATCAAAGAATATGGGATTAACGAATAAGGAAAAAGAATAATAAACAAATAAAATAGTAAACATATGAATTGATTGAAATTTTGCGAAAATTCAATTGACAAAACAAGTCTGTAATGATAGAATTTCCGCGTGCTTAAATTAACGAGTTATATTTTAAAAATCTTAGGAGAAGACAATGGGTATTTTAAAAGGAAAAGTTGCCATCATTACTGGTGGAGGAAAAGCTATCTTGTCAAACGGTGAAATTGGCTCTATAGGATATGGAATTGCTACTGCATATGCCAAAGAAGGTGCAAACTTAGTTTTGACAGGAAGAAATGACAAAAAACTAGCTGATGCCAAAGAAGAGTTAGAAAAACTTTACGGTGTCAAAGTATTGGCTGTTCAAGCTGATGTAGATGCATCTGCAAGCAGCGAAGATTCTGTGAAAAATGTTATAGAACAAGCAGTAAAGGAATTTGGGAAAATAGATGTTTTGATTAATAATGCACAAGCATCAGCATCAGGGGTTACTTTAGCTGACCATACTATGGAGCAGTTTAACCTTGCCATTTATTCAGGATTATATTCTTCATTTTTGTATATGAGGGAAGCTTACCCTTATCTAAAAGAAACAGAAGGGTCTGTAATTAATTTTGCATCAGGTGCTGGATTATTTGGTAACTTTGGACAAGGTTCTTACGCAGCAGCAAAAGAAGGTATTCGTGGAATGAGTCGTGTAGCTGCGGTAGAATGGGGAAAAGACAATATCAATGTAAACATAATTTGTCCTCTTGCTTATACAGCACAATTAGAACTTTGGAAACAACATCAACCGGAAGCTTATGAAAAAAACATAAAAGGTATACCAATGGGACGATTCGGTGCTTCTGAAGGAGATATAGGTCGTGTTTGTGTTCAGTTAGCAACAGACGACTTTAAGTATATGTCTGGCGAAACTATCACCTTGCAAGGTGGTTCAGGACAAAGACCATAATTATTTATGATATATGTGAAACTTTAAAAAAGCGATTTAATCATAAGTTTGATG
>CAYJJM010000136.1:0-1798 GCA_964370515.1 uncultured Oscillospiraceae bacterium
GAGTTATTTATGGAATGAGTTCCTTTGGCCTTTCCACGGAGATAAATGTAAGCAGAAAAGAAGCAGAAAATTATATTAATGATTATTTCAAGAAGCATAAAAAAGTAAGGGAGTTTATGGATGGAGTAATTGATAAGGGGAAAAACCAAGGCTATGTTACAACTATACTTAATAGAAGAAGGTATATTAAAGAAATCCATGCTAGCAACTTTATGGTTAGGCAGGCAGGAGAAAGACTAGCTATGAATAGCCCTATACAAGGAAGTGCAGCAGATATTATAAAAATTGCTATGAATAAGGTGTATTATGCATTGAAAGAAGGAAACTTTAAATCAAAATTAATATTGCAAATACACGATGAATTAATAATTGAAACTCACAAGGAAGAATTGGAAGAAGTTAAAAAACTTCTTAAAACTAATATGGAAGAAGCAATGAGCCTAAAAGTAAAACTTGCAGTTGAGGTTAATGAAGGCAATAATTGGTATGAATTAAAGTAAATTAAATGATTAGATTACTAAGTCAATAGCAGTGACAACAGCATATGCCCAAAAAGAGTAACTAAATTACACAGGATTATTCAGAGTAGATAAGGAAGAGAGGAAACTTAGGCTATGAAAGTAATAGGAATAACTGGAGGAATCGGAAGTGGAAAATCCACAGTATCATCATACTTAATAGAATTAGGATATGAAGTTTTAGATGCAGATAAAATTGCCAGAGAAATAGTTAAAAAAGGGTCTCCTCTTTTAAGTAAACTTGCAGATATATTTGGTAGTCAAATACTTGTAGATGGAGAACTAAATAGAAAAGCTTTAGGTAAGATAGTTTTTAGTGATGGCGAAAAAAGAAAAGTGCTAAATGAATTAACTCATAAAGAAATAAAAAATATTATGAAAGAAAGAATAAGTCAATCAAAAGAAGATATGATTTTTATAGATGCTGCGCTTCTGTTTGAAGCTAATGTGGATGAAATAACAGATGAAAATTGGCTAATATATGCTACAGAAGAAATTAGAGCAGAAAGAGCAATAGCAAGAGATAATAGCACTTTAAAGGAAATAGAAAGGGTTATGAGTTATCAAATGGCCGAAGAAGAAAAGAAAAAAAGGGCAGATAAAGTAATAGAGAATATGGAAGGGATTGAAGAACTTAAAGGGAAAATATATAAAGAATTACAGTTTGTGTTTTAGTATGTTTGCAACTTCTTTACCTTTGATTTTTGCAAAATTCAGAAGAGCTTCAACGGCAGAAGGAGAAGGGTCTAAATCTAAATTATCGGCACTTATACAATGAAAATTTTCAATTCCCCAAAATTTGGACATGGATTCTATGTATCTAGCTCCATTTTCTAAAGGGCTATTTTCAAATGAACCACCACGAGTTGTAATATAGACTAAATCAGTAGCTTTGCAAAGGCCCACTTGCCCCGTTTCATTGTATTTGAAGGTAATTGTTTCAACAGAAATGTTTTCAATATAGACTTTGAGCATTGCAGGAAAACTTAATTCCCAAAAAGGTGCAGCGATTACTATAATATCAGCATTCGCAAAATTACGTGCTAAATTGAACATGGGATGATTAAAGTCTTCTCTTTCAATTATATCTTCTCTTTCACGAAAAAAATCTCCTGTTAAGCATTTTAGATTTTCTTTATTTAAGTCTACTTCTTCAACTTCAAAAGAATTTTCCAAATCAAAAAAAAACGAAACTGCCAAGGCTCTTGTTCTGGAATCGTGTTTTCTGATACAACTATTCACATATAAAAGTTTTTTCATTACAGATCTCCTTGTTATTA
>CAYJJM010000136.1:1808-3878 GCA_964370515.1 uncultured Oscillospiraceae bacterium
GTTATTAAATACTCTTTTTTTCTAATCAGTAGATTTGTTATGTACTGTTTTTCCCCTTATTTCTGCTATTGCCAGCTTTATTGAGTTTTTATGAATTATTTATCAAATTAAATTGTAATTAGTTTTTCATCATTTTTAATTATCTCTGTAAGTGGTTGCCCCATTTTTTTAACAGTGATGTTTAATTCCTCTAATTTTTCAACTACCCCAAATTGTATTGCACAAGAAATGCAAGCTACAATATTTACGCCTGCTTCCTGTGCAAGCTTTATCCGTTCTTGAATACTCTCGTCTTCAGAAACTAACTTAGCACTTGCCCCCCATATAATAACATCCACTTCATTCCACCAATGATTCAACTTGGCATTAACAGCATACATAAAAACCATTGTGTGTGCTGTGTGAGGATTGTCGTTTACCCATAAAATATTTAATTTTTCCATATACCCTCCTATATTGCTAAATACATTTACTCTTATTTCTTTTCGTTTTGGTGTGATGGAGCATTTCTTAATAGAGGAAACCTATAACTTGCTTTATGAACAGTAATATTTGAAAAGAATGTAACATAATTATAACAGATACTTAAAAATATTCAACTTTGCAAGAAAAATAGGAAAGGCTTTAATTCATCTTTACCTTTTGGATATAATCATTTCCTCCAATTCTAATTGACATTTACAGAGAAAACCTATAAAATAACAATATAAATTAAATATTAAGCGTTGAAAGAACTAGTAGACACTGAGCAGACCCTAATAGAGAAACTCTGGTAGCTGAGAAGGAGTAGGTGAGCTAGATGTTGAATATCACTCTGGAGCTTAAGACAGAATGAGTGGTGCATATTTGCACAACTAGGGTGGTACCGCGGTTAAATATCGTCCCTAATCGAATTATTTCGGTTAGGTTTTTTTATAGTAAAAGGAAACAAAGGAGAGAAAAAAGAATGTTTAAAACATTGTCAGAAAAACCAATAGCAGAACTACAAACAAGCCAAGCAGAACTTTGGGAGAAAGAAGATTTATTAAAAAGATGTATAGAAACAAGAGAAGGGAAACCATCCTTTGTGTTTTATGAAGGGCCACCAACAGCAAAAGGAAAACCAGGAATACATCATGTTATTGCTAGAACCCTTAAAGACTCCGTTTGTAGATATAAAAATATGAAAGGTTATGAAGTTAAACGAAAAGCAGGTTGGGATACCCATGGGCTTCCTGTTGAAATAGAAGTGGAAAAACAACTTAACATGTCAGGGAAGCAAGACATTGAAGCCTATGGAATAAAGGAGTTTAATGAAAAATGTAGAAACTCAGTATTTACATATGAAAGTATGTGGAAAGAAATGACCAAAAGAATGGGTTATCTTATTGACTTGGAAAATCCATATATAACCTTAGATAATAATTATATAGAAAGTGGATGGTGGATAATAAATGAATTTTTCAAAGAAGGTTTAATATACGAAGGTCATAAAATTCTACCTTATTGCCCTAGATGTGGAACAGGTCTTGCCTCTCATGAAGTGGCACAAGGCTATAAAGAAATAAAAAGCTTGACCATAACAGCAAAGTTTAAGAAAAAAGCTGAAGATGCTTACTTTTTGGCATGGACAACTACTCCATGGACACTAGCTTCAAATATTTCACTTACAGTAGGACCTACAATTGATTATCTTAAAGTAAAGGCAATAAGTGGTGATGAAGAAGGAAATATTTTCTATGTTGCTAAGGCATTAGCGGCTAAGGTATTTAATGGTATTGAATATGAGATATTAGAAGAAATGAATGGCAAAGAGTTGGAGCATACAGAATATGAGCAACTAATGCCATTTATAGAAGTGGACAAAAAAGCATTTTATGTAACCTGTGCAGATTATGTAACTACAGAAGACGGTACTGGAATTGTACATACAGCACCTGCATTTGGTGAAGACGATTATAATACAGGCAGAAGATATGGATTGCCTGTAGTTAATCCTGTTGATCAAGAAGGGAAATATACTGAAACTCCATGGGCAGGAAGATTTGTATTAGAAGATGGACTGGATGTTGAAATTTTAAAATATCTTCT
>CAYJJM010000137.1:0-3813 GCA_964370515.1 uncultured Oscillospiraceae bacterium
TTCTGCTTCTGAAACAGATTTTGAAATTTGTCGTGAACTAATAGAAGGCGGGCATATACCTGACGATGTGACAATTCAAGTACTTGTACAAGCAAGAGAACATTTGATTTTGAGAACATTTGAAGCTATAGAAGGTGCAAAGAATGTAATATTACATTTCTATAACTCAACATCAACTCTACAACGAAAGGTTGTTTTTGACATGGAAATGGATGAGATTACTAAGATTGCAACAGATGCAGCTGACCTTATTTATAAAATGAGCAAGCCTATGATAGAAAAAGGAATGAATTTGAGAGTAGAATACTCGCCAGAATCATTTATGGGCACAGAAATGGAGTATGCAGTTGATATTTGCCATCAGGTAATGAATCATTTACATGCGTCAAAGGAAAACAAAGTAATATTAAACTTACCTAGCACAGTTGAAAACTGTATGCCTAATCAGTTTGCAGATTTGATAGAATATTTTTGTGAGAAGCTTCCCAATAGAGAAAATGCAATTATTTCAGTTCATCCTCACAATGACCGTGGAACAGGTGTTGCCACAGCAGAATTAGGACTGCTAGCAGGAGCTGAGCGTGTGGAAGCTACACTTTTTGGAAATGGGGAAAGGACAGGCAATGTGGATATTGTAACTCTTGCTATGAATTTGCATACCCAGGGTATTGATTCAAACCTAGATTTTAGTAATATAAATGAAATTAGAGACATGTTTGAAAAATGTACCAAAATGCAGGTAGGGGATAGACATCCCTATGTAGGGGCTCTTGTGTTTACAGCATTTTCAGGCTCTCATCAAGATGCCATTAATAAAGGTGTCAATTATATGAAGTCTTCTAAAAATGGCTACTGGGAAATCCCTTATCTTCCTATTGATCCTGCTGATCTTGGCAGAGAGTATGAACCTATAATTCGTGTTAATTCTCAGTCGGGCAAAGGTGGGTCTGCATTTATTATGTCGTCAAACTTTGGATATGATCTTCCAAAAAATATGCATCAAGAGTTTGGTGCCATAGTTCAAAAAGAAACAGATTCAGTTGGAAAAGAAATTATGCCTAAACGCATATTCCAACTTTTCCAAGATGAATACTTGAATCGAAAAACACCATATAGCATGATAGATCATACCTTTATAGAAACTCAAGTTGAAGGTCATTCCCATGTAAAATTCTCTGGAACTTTGCAACACCAAGAAACAGTATTTCATGTAGAAGGAGAAGGAAATGGACCTATAGATGCCTTCTTTAATGCTATTCGGAATGAAAAGATGGATAAGTTTAATTTCCTCGACTATAAATCACATGCTGTTTCCGATGGCTCCGATTCGGTAGGTGTAGCCTATATCTTGCTAGAAGATAGAAAGACTAAGAAAAAATATTATGGAGTTGGAACTTCACATAATATTAACTTGGCGCCACTTAGAGGTATACTCTCAGCTATTAACAGAGCAGTTACTGATAAGTAAGGTGGGAGGAAAAAGCAGGTAATATTAAGGAGGTTATAATAGGTGACTATTAAAACTATAAATTAATTTTTTACAAACTTAATAATAAATAAGATAATGAATAAAATGCTGATATTATGTTGATTATTAAAAAAATAATTGACATGCCCAACCAATAATGATAGACTGACTATATTGGAATTACAAGTGATTTATGCAAAAAAATACAAGGTAAATTACGCAGAAAAAGAAAAGTAAACGGAGGGGAAGATGGGAACTATACTCATTACACTCATTATAGTCGTGGGATTACTCAGCATTATCAAAAAAGATAATGATAATTTGCGTTGCTTGAATTCTTAGAGTTATAGATGTTGTATTCTAAACCTTTCGGCAACCAGTCGAAAGGTTTTTTAGTTTAAGAGAGCTTTGTGGAGGTGAAATGTAATATGGAAGATAAGAAAAGAGAATTTACAGGTGCACAAATAGTAATTGAGGAATTAATAAGAGAAGGCGTAACAACTATATTTGGATATCCAGGAGGAGCGGTAATTCCTCTTTACGATGCCCTTTATGAATATCATGATAGGATATATCATGTGCTTTCTGCCCATGAGCAAGGTGCGGCTCACGCAGCTGACGGATATGCTAGGGCAAAGGGAAAAACAGGTGTGGTGATTGCAACTAGTGGACCTGGGGCTACAAACTTAGTTACAGGAATAGCTAATGCCTACTTGGATAGTGTTCCTATGGTTGCGATTACAGGAAATGTGCCAGTACCTCTTCTAGGGAAAGACAGCTTTCAAGAAGTAGATATTGTAGGAGTTACTCAACCAGTAGTAAAACACAATTTTGTGATTAGAAATATAGAGGAGCTTCCGCGAACATTGAGGGCAGCATTTGCTATTGCTAACTCTGGAAGAAAAGGTCCTGTACTTGTAGATATTCCAAAGAATATTCAAGTAGAAAAATATGAGTATGACCCTAGTGAAGAAATCAAATTATTTGAAAGACCAAAACAAATACCTAAGTGTAATAAAGATGCCATCAAGGAAGCTATAGATGTTATCAATAAATGTGAAAGACCATTTATCTATGTAGGTGGTGGAGTTATTGCAGCAGGAGTTGAAGAGGAAATATTGGAACTATCAAAAAAAATAGATGCACCTATAGGATTTAGTATGATGGGAATTACTGCTGTTGACTATGATTATGATTTAAACTTGGGGATGTGCGGGATGCATGGAAAATATGCCTCAAATATGGCTCAGGAAGAATGTGATGTACTTATAGCAGTAGGTGTAAGATTCTCAGACAGGGCTACAGGCAATGTAGAACACTATATAAAAGACAAGCATATAATACACCTAGATATTGATATGGCAGAAATAGGCAAAAATATTGATGCACAGACAAATATAGCAGGCGACCTGCAAGAAACAGTAAAATTATTGTTAAAAGGTGCTGATAAGAAAAAAAGAGCTGAATGGACAGAGTTGGTTCTAAAATATAAGGAAAAAGGTGTAAAACCAACTATGGGAGAGTTTATTCCTAGAGAAATAATCAAAGTGGTTTCAAATTTGATGGAAAATGATACAGTAGTAGCTACAGATGTAGGCCAACATCAAATGTGGACGGTACAGCATTATGAATTTCATAACCCAAGACAACTTTTGACCTCTGGAGGACTAGGCACTATGGGATATGGAATGGGTGCTGCAATAGGTGCTGCAATGGCAACAGGAAAGAAAACCGTTCTTTTCACAGGTGATGGAAGTTTTGGAATGAACTTAAATGAAATGGCAACTGCTGTTACACAGAAGCTACCAATTGTAATTTTCCTATTAAACAACAGGGTGCTTGGAATGGTGAGACAATGGCAAGATATTTTCCAAAACGGCAGATTTTCTCAAACAACGACTAATAGAAAAACCGACTTTGTGGCATTGGCCAAGGCCTTTGGTGCAGAGGGTTACAAAGTGGATACAATAGAAGACTTAGAAGACCTTTTGAAAGGACTCAAAGTAGAAGGACCTGTTCTTATAGAATGTCCAATTGAAAGAAGTGAGAAGGTATATCCTATGATTCCTCCAGGTGGAGCAGTAAAAGATATAATTTTGGAATAGTATGTGTATCAAACAAAAAGGAGGAAACCTATGGAAAAGCTAAAATTAGAATTAATAGTAGAAAACCAATATGGTGTTCTTAACAGAATAACAGGACTTTATGCCAGGAGAGGATTTAATATTGACAGTTTAAATGTAAATCCAACAGAAAATCCTGAAATTTCAAAGATGATAATCATTTCAGAAGCAGACGAAAAGGTGAAAAGCAAGATGATAAATCAGTTGGAAAAGCTTTATGAT
>CAYJJM010000138.1:0-3788 GCA_964370515.1 uncultured Oscillospiraceae bacterium
GGAAAGCATAGGTTTCCCATCTTTGTCATTAATAAGTTTTCCGTTTTGATAAGATACACCAGAAAGTTTTTCTAAGTTTTGCAAAATAAAGTTTATAGTATCTATTGCAAAAATTGAGTCCACATCTTGCATGATGCAAGCAAGCCTCTCTAATCCCATCCCTGTATCAATATTCTTTTTTTCTAAATTCGAATAATTTCCTTCTTCATCCCTGTAATATTGAGTAAATACATGATTCCAAAATTCGATATATCTGTCACATTCACAACCAGGTTTACACTCTGGATTGTCGCAACCATATTCAGCACCTCTGTCATAATATATTTCAGAACAAGGGCCACAAGGGCCAACACCTATTTCCCAAAAATTATCTGCTTTTCCTAATTTGACAATCTTATTTTCAGGAATTTTTATGTCATTTTTCCATATTGAATATGCTTCTTCATCTTCAAGATATACAGAAACCCACAATCTATCTTGAGGCAAGTTCAATACTTGGGTAATAAATTCCCATCCCCATTTTATAGACTCAACCTTGAAGTAATCTCCAAAGGAGAAACTTCCTAGCATTTCAAAAAAAGTTCCGTGTCTTGAAGTAAGACCTACATTTTCAATGTCAGCAGTCCTAATGCATTTTTGACAGGTAACTATTCTATTTGAAGGGGGAACCTTTTCTCCAGAAAAATAAGATTTTAAAGGAGCCATTCCCGAGTTGATAATTAATAAGCTTTTGTCTTCTTCTGGGATCAAAGAATAACTTGGTTGTTTTAGGTGCTCCTTATCCTCATAAAAAGCATAAAACATTTCTCTTAATTTATTTAAGCTGATTTTTTCCATTTTAACTGTCCTCTCTGATAAAAAAGCTGATGCAATACTTTATTTTATTCTTCCTCTTCCGCTAATTCTAATAGCTGCTCAACCTCTATTTCGATGGCTTGGAATATAGAGAAATCTTCTTCTCTAACAGATTTTATCTGTAAAGTAATGTCTTCCAAAAGCTCTTCGTCAGGATACATAACTGAAGCCTTACTTCCTGGTGTAGAATATGCATAATCTGAACCAGTTGGCCCTGTTAAGGCAATTGATCTTATATTAAAATCTAACCCTTTCGAAAGTTGATCCTGAATCAAGCTTTGCATTTGATCTTCTGTCATATTTGTAGAAATATTTCCAGATACTTCTGATAAGATTTGAGAAGCACCAGTTATGATTGCAGGAGAAATAATTTTTTCAATCATTCCCGTAATAACAGCCTGTTGATGCATTCCTCTAGTGTTATCCCCTCCTGGAACATTTTTTCTTTCTCTTGAAAAAGCCAATGCTTCTATTCCATTAAGGGTGTTTGTTCCTTCATTTATTCGTGTTACATGTCCACTATTATGAGATGTGGTGAAAGTGTATAAAGATTCTACTTCTACCCCACCTACTGCATCTACAATATCAATTAGAGATGTAAAGTTTAATCTAATATAAAACTCAACCTCTGTGTCATAAAGAGCCGCAAGGGCATCCATACTGGCATCAACGCCATATATACCTGCATGAGTTAATTTATCTTTTGCTCCATCTGAAATTCCAGGTAATTCGACAAACATATCTCTTGGAGTATTTACTAATAAAACCTCTCTTGTTGAAGGATTAACTACAGCAAGAATATTAACATCACTTAGCCCTGTAGCTTCAATGCTTCCATACTGGTCTATTCCGCTAATAGCAATAGTAAACGGATCTTTTGTTGGATCGAAACCATCTTCATCAGATTCTTCAATAACTGTTTCGAATTTTTTTGAATAAACCTCTTTAACTTTTGTGCTATAATCTTCTATTGTATCATCTAGAACTTTTGTATATGCAGTATTATATATAATTGCATCAACTTCTCCACCAAGCAAAGCATTAGCCTGTTCTCCTACATTTGCATATTCTATTGTTTCTATATCTCCTATTTCATCTTGAGTTTCTTTAATCATCTCTTCGTCAGTAGAATATTGAACTCCAAAAGTATACCCCTCTGTATCTCTAATAGACTCAGCCGAATTATCTGCTGCTACTACTACAGTTATTACATCTACTTTTGTATTTGCCCCTGTAATGGCACCTAGGGTAAATCCTACCCTTAATGTATAAAATGAAGCAAAAGCTAGTATTAATATAAGGAGAATGGAAATAACCTTACTTATTATTGCCTTCTTCTTGCTTCTTAATTGAATTGCTAAGATTCCTCCCCAAATTAAGAAATTAACACCTATTGCAATTGAGAGATACAATATAGGCAAAAGTCCTAAATCTAACAAAGCATATGTAAAAACTCCTATAGATAAAAAATGAATAATCGAAAGTATAATTCCAAATTTTTTCATCTTTTTATTTGAGTAAGGCACTTCTTCTACTATTTCATCTAGATATAAATCTCCCAAAATATCCTCTGCTTCTGGATCTAATTGGTCAAAAATGTCTATTTCTTCATTAGCATCTTTATCCTCTATTGAAGCTTTTTCTTTCTTTTTCTTGAACATTTCCCTTTCAGCTTCTGAATATTTTTCAAGATTGTTTTCTTTTGCCATATCTTCACTTTGAGATTTAGAGGCATCTTCAGATTTATTTGCTAAATCCGAAGATGTTTTTTCAGTTCTTAATTTTTTTATGTTTTCTAACTCTTTGTCTATCATTTTGAAATTTACCTCATATTTTTGATTATTTAATTTTTCATTTGAATTTTTTCTCTGTATTATGAAATTTTAATTGGTCATAAACATATCAAATTTCATTATACCAAAAAAGTTGATATTTGTCTACCAAAACAGATCATCAAAACACTATTCAACACAGCATAAAAACACCAAAATAGAGCACCTAAATAGGAGCCACAGGGCTCCTATTTTACTTGTTAAAATTCAAAGGTTTTGCAAATGGTTTATTTCCCTAGGATAATTGAAGTAAGTTTTACTGGATCTACAATTTCCCCATCTTTATAAACTCTCATATTTCCACTGGCAATTTCATCAATTAAAATTACTTCGTCATTGTTATATCCAAACTCATACTTAATGTCGTATAATTCTAAGCCTTTCTTTTCCAGTGTTTCTGCTACAACCTTTGTAATTTCAAGAGTTTGTTTTTTCATGCTTTCATACATTTCATTATCCATTAGACCTAATAGAGCCAATCCATCTGGAGTGATTAGCGGATCTCCTTTAGCATCATCTTTAAGAGTGGTTTCTACATATCCGCCTTCAATTACAGTACCATCTTCAATATAATCGCCGTAACGACGAATAAAGCTTCCTGTAGCTTTGCATCTGCAAATAACTTCAAGCCCTTTTCCAAATACCTTTGCAGGAAGAACTTCCATAGTTGCTTTCTCTATGTCAGCGGATACATAATGTGTTTTTACTCCCGCTTCTTTAAGAACTTCAAAAAACAAGATTGAAGTTTCTAGGTTAGCCCTGCCTATACCTTCTATAGTAAGACCAATTGAGTTTTCACCTGGGTCAAATACTCCATCTTTTCCTGTACAGTCATCCTTAAATTCAAGCAGTATATTACCGTTTTCTAACTTGTATACATCCTTTGTTTTGCCTTGATAAATCTTTTCCATAATTTCCCCCTCCTATAATTAATGGCTTCTCAATGTAATATTATTAAATTATATTATTATTTATTTTACATATTTTTTTATGTAAACTTAACAATCCCTATGTCTTTCCTATACTGCATTCCTTCAAAAGTTATTTTTTCTATATTTTTATAAGCTATCATTCTTGCTTCTTCGTGAGTTTTTCCTAAGG
>CAYJJM010000139.1:0-3774 GCA_964370515.1 uncultured Oscillospiraceae bacterium
ATAGTGACAGAATATGGGCTGTTTGTAGTGTTCAATTCATATGAAGCAGCCATAGTTGCAAAATTTATTACTATTATATTTTTTACTCATTTATGTATCGAGCAGATAAGAAAAATAAGAAGTGATATAATGCTGGGAAACGATGCAAAAGAACAGCTTCTTCAAATGCAAAACTTGGCTTTAATAGAAAAGATGCGGCCACACTTTATTAATAATACCCTACTTTCAATACAGGATTTATGCTACTCTGATGGAAAAGAGGCGGCAGAGGTTATAGGGATATTTTCTAGGTACCTTATGTTCACCTTCCAAATCAAGGATGAAAAAAGCCTAGTAAGCATTGGAAGTGAGATTGAACATATAGACTGCTATATTGAAATAGAAAAACTATGTTATGAAGACAAAATAATATATGCGAAAGAAATTTTAGTAGAAGATGTCTGGGTGCCACCGTTCCTCATACAACCAATAGTTGAAAATGCAGTTAAGCATGGGATATTAAAAAAGGAAGGAAAGGGAACAATAAGTCTTAAAGTTTACGAAGAAGCAAATGAACTTATAATAGAAGTAAAAGATGATGGTGTTGGATTTGACAAAACCAAAGCTTCGGCAAAAGACAGAATTCATTCAACTGAAATAATAGAAGGCAGGTTAAAAAGCTTAGTGGGAGGAAACATAAAAAGAGAAAGCGTAATAGGCAAAGGAACTTGTGTCGAAATTAGAATACCAAACATAGAACAATATAGAGGGGATAGGAGAAAAAAAGTCGATGAAGGAAAAGAAGGTAATAATAGTAGATGATATGAAACCTGCTAGAAATATGCTTAGAAGAGGCTTAGAAGAGGTAAATCAAGAGGAAAAGGACATAAAATATATAGTTCTGGAAGAATTTGATGATGGCGAAAAAGCATATGAGTTCATAAAGGAAAATTTAATCGATATAGTTTTTTTAGATGTAGAAATGCCTAAAATTGACGGGATTTCTACTGCAAAAAAGATTCAGGTACTGGACAACTTTCCCGATATTATTTTTGTCACCGCATATACTGACTATAGCCTTATGGCGTGGGAAACAAAAGCGGTTAGCTTTGTCCCAAAACCGTTTACAAAGGACAAGCTAAAAGAAGCTCTCGGCAGATGTACCAAAGATATCTCCTCTGCAAAAGAACCAAATATAAAAATATATTGCTTCTCAAACTTTTCGGTTAAAGTTGGAGGGGAGTTAGTGACGTTCAAAAGCAAAAAAGCCGAAGAAACTTTGGCATATTTGGTGCACCGACATGGGGAATGGGTTACTAAAAATGAGATAGTAGCAAATGTTCTAGAGGATATAGATGATGAAGAAAAGGCAAAAGATAGTCTTAGAACTTATATTTCCAGATTAAATAAAACCTTAAAAGAATATGGAATAGAGAATATAATAGAACAAACCTATGGAAAGATAAGAGTGGATGTGGATCTTTTTTATTGTGACTATTACGATTATTTGAACGGAAACGAAAAGCTATTTGTGGGGAATTACCTTAATAGTTATTCCTGGGCAGAGTACACTTTGGCAAACTTATACAATAAAATGACTGAGTAAATTTAAAAACCCAATTTTTGTTTCGGTGTTAGTGGTAAAATGAGTGTAAAGAATAAATTCACGATGAAACCATGAGTAAAACCATAAGCATAAAACTCTGTGCTAATAAGATTTAAATTCTTGTTGTTATGCAGGAATGGTAATCCATGTTAAAACCGTATACAATGTTTTGTATCATATAAATGAGCTTTGGCAAAAAGAGGAAGATAAAAGGAAATGGCAAGAGAAGTAGGAATCAAATCAAAATTAAAATTAATAAGCTTAATAACAGTGATATTGTTTGTTCAAGTAATTACAATAAATGTAGTCTTTGCAGAATCTAATGAAAAAATGCAAGAAGGAGCAATGTTGGAAATTGAGGAAGATGCACTAGTAGCAATAGAAGAACCTATAGTTCCATTAGCCTCAGGGGGGGCAGAAGAATGGGCAATGGTGAACACAATTTTTCTTTTGACTATTGCTGGCATAGGTATATTAAGGATAAAGAAAAAAAGAGATAAATATGTAGATATATATATAGATGCAGAGGAAGAAAAGAAAGACCTAATTAGCAAAATAATAAGTGGAGGAATCATTCTAGGCTCCATAGCTATATATATAATTACCCAGAACATAGGGGGGCAGCTAGTATCAACAGATAAGTGGACAATGTTGTTCCTTTTGTTAGCAGTGATGCAAATTTATATTCTCATAAAGAAATCAAAAGTAAGTAAAGCGTAGCAATGGACTGATAAAAAATAGCGAAAAAAGATTACAAGAAGAGGCATATCACCAATTAGGGGAGGATGTCTCTTTTTTAAGATTTTATGCATTTGAAGGAATTGTCAAATTTCAATGATGGGGGAACATGTTTTGAACACTGACGAGGTAACCTGTTTTATAAACTGACGGGGTGCCATTTTTTTAAAGGGTTATTTCAAACTTCTGGAAGTTGAGAAATTACTTAAAGAATGATGAACGAAAAATTAGGAAAAATCAAAAGAATAAAAGGGCGTAGCAGTTGACTTTCATAATTTAATGCGTTAAACTAATAAAGTAAACTATGGACAAGGTCTCGCGAAAAAGATATAATTAATATATAAAAGGTAGGAAAAAATATGACATTAAATCAAAAACTTACGCCCAGCGGAACAAAGGACAAACTGTTTGAAGAAGTAGAAATGCTCAGAGAAGTACAACGAAAGCTACATGGGTTATTTGCAGAAAAGGATTATCTGGAAGTATTGACTCCGTCTTTGGAGTATATGTCCTTATTCTCTGATGACAAAAGCTTTTTAAGCCCAAATGAAATGTACAAAACCAATGATAACAAAGGTAATGTTCTAGTAATAAGACCAGATAGTACAATTCCGATTGCAAGAATGGTAAGTACTAACCTAAGAAATTACCCTGAACCAATTAAACTTTTTTATAATCAAAGAACATTTAAAATGAATGAAAATCATTCTGGTAGAAGCGATGAAATTATTCAAAGTGGAATAGAACTAATTGGGGCTCCAATTATTGAAGGGGATAAGGAAGCTTTGTCTCTTGCCCTTGCAACCCTAAAACTTCTGAAAGGAGATAGGCCTGCAAGATTTGAAATTGGATATGTTGCCTTTTTTGATGTGCTATGCAATAGCTTGGAAATCGAAGGCAGTGAAAAGGAAACTTTAAGATTGTTAATTTCTGAAAAACAAACAGTGCTTTTAAGCGAAAGTCTAAAGGAAGTAAAAGACTGTCCTGAAAAAGAAGCTTTATTGGCAATGCCTTCTCTTTTTGGAGGAGAAGAAGTTATGGAAAAAGCAAAAAAAGTTTTTGAAAACACTCCAGCCACAGGTCAGATGGAATACTTTGCTGAAATATACGATTTCCTAGTTAAACACTCTGATGGAATTAGAATTATAATTGATTTGGGAGAGTTGGGCAGTAGGCCATATTATACAGGAATATTCTTTTCCTCTTATGTGAGCACGGTAGGGGAAGCTATAGTAAGAGGAGGAAGATACGACAATCTTTATTCTATGTTTGGTCTAACTAAAACAGCTGTGGGATTTGGCGTAAATGTAGATTTAGTCATTAAAATCCAAAGAGAAAAAATAGAAAGTCATCCTCTAAGAATTGCTATAACCAAAGGAAGAATAGAAGAAAAAACTTTAGAACTTTTTAGAAAAATAGGCCTCAATACGGAAGAGTTAGAAAACAAAGGA
>CAYJJM010000140.1:0-3753 GCA_964370515.1 uncultured Oscillospiraceae bacterium
ATAGGTGATATTGTCGAGTATGTAGAAAGAAATGTGGATTAAATGGCTAAAAACGGAAAGATTTCTAAAGCTGTAATTAGAAGGCTTCCTAGATATAGAAGATATCTTTGGGAACTACAAAAAAAAGGCGTAGATAAAATATCATCAGGGGATTTAAGTGAAATTTTAGGATGCACTGCGTCTCAAATTAGACAAGATTTAAATAACTTTGGAGGATTTGGTCAACAAGGCTACGGCTATAATGTGGACGAACTACACCAAAATATAAGCAAAATTCTTGGTCTTGAAACAGAATACAAGACCATTATAATAGGTGCTGGAAATATGGGGCAAGCTATTGCTAACTATATATATAGCTACAGGCAAGGATTTGTACTTTCGGGATTGTTTGATAGAGACGAAAAGGTTATTGGCAAAGAAATCAAAGGAGTTTCTGTCCTAGATGTCAAAGAAGTAAAAGAATTTATCAAGAAAGAAGAAATAAAGATTGCTATTATCTGTACAAATAAGGAAAGTGCACAAGAAATAGGGGATGTAGTATGCGAAGCTGGAATAAAAGGAATTTGGAACTTTGCGCCAATAGATATTAATGTTCCAGAAGGTATGCCTCTTGAAAATGTACACTTAAGTGATAGCCTGCAATCTTTGGCTTACTTTATACATAAAAATACTGAAGAGAAATAAAAAATAACCGTTTCAAAAGAAACGGTTATTAATTACTATTAATTCACTCTTGGAATTAGCCAGCAATGATTGCCTCTGTTGGACATGCACCTTCGCAAGCCCCACAATCAATACAAGCATCTGCATCAATGTTATGTTGATCATCACCAGCAGAAATTGCATCTACAGGACATTCAGCAACACAAGCACCACAGTTTATGCATGCATCAGTAATTTTGTAAGCCATGTTTGTTCCTCCTTATTAGAATAAAATCACGATATCTGATATCATGCTAATTATAACAAATAAAATGAAAAAGGTAAAGGGAAAAAATATAAACCAATTAATAATTAACATAAAAACAAATTATTGAAAATAAGCAAATATATTTCAAAATAGGTATGACAATAGGCTCAAAAATGCCATATTATTTAGCAAAAGGAAAGAGAAGAATATGATAGTATACGCATTAGTAGGGAAAAGTGGAACAGGAAAGAGTTTTCAGGCAGTAAACCTTTGCGAAGAAAAAGGAATAGAAGCCATTATTGATGATGGTCTGTTTATCTTTTCGGGAAAAATTTTGGCAGGAAAGTCGGCAAAAAAAGAACCCACCAAGGTAGCGGCTGTGAAAACTGCCTTATTTTATAAAGATGAGCACAAGAGAAGTGTGGTTAGAAAAATAAAGCAACAGAATTTAAAGAGGATTTTGATTATAGGAACCTCCATTGGAATGGTAGAAAAGATAGTAGAACGATTAGAGTTTCCAAAAATAAGCAAATTTATCTTTATTGAAGACATAACCACAGAGAAAGAAAGAAAAATTGCAAAGAAGCAAAGAGGTGTTCATGGAAAACATGTAGTGCCAGCTCCTTCTGTAGAACTAAAAAAGCAATTTAGTGGATACTTTACCAATTCATTTAAAATGCTCAAAACCTTTTCGGGCAAAGGAAATAAAATTTTCTTAGAAAAAACCGAAGTAAGACCAACCTTTAGTTATGTGGGGGAAGTGGTTATTTCGGAAAAGGTTATAAAAGACATAGTGAAATGCTTGGTTACAGAGGTAGAGGGTGTACTATCAATTATAAAGGTTAATATTGAAACTGGTATCAAAGGAATGACAATTACTATTTTGCTGTCCATGAGTGGTAATGGAAACATAATAAAGAATGTTAAGGCTATTCAGCAAAAATCTTTTGATGTAATTGAACATATGACCTCATACAATATTGTGGCCGTCAATATAGAAGTAAGGAATGTAGAACTATAGAAGCAGAGAATGTAAAAAAGAATGTAAAGTTATAGAAACTTTAAAATTTAGAAAATAGATAATGAAGAAAGAGTTTGACTTAAAAATGATGGAAAATAAAAAAAGCACTGTTCAAATTGAAAATCTAGAAAGTTTCAATTTAAAACAGATACTAGAATGTGGGCAGTGTTTTAGATGGAATAAGCAAGAAGATTGTGGTAGCTATGGAGGAGTAGTTACCTTTTTTGTGGATGGAAAATTCATTTCAACTTTTGTACAAGCTAAGCAGGAAGGCGAAAAACTTAGCCTCCTTTCTAGCAAAGAAATTATAAAATCCAAATGGGAAAATTATTTTGATTTAAAAACAGATTACAAAACTATCAAAAAAAATCTTGGCAAAAATGATTTGAAAATAAAAGAAGCCATAAAAGCAGGTGAAGGCATTAGAATTCTTAATCAAGATAAATGGGAAACTCTTGTATCTTTTATAATTTCACAAAACAACAACATTCCAAGAATCAAAGGGTGCATTGAAGCTCTTTGTCAAAAATTTGGAGAACCTTTGGGGCATTTTGCAGGAACAAACCGATATGGATTTCCTTCTCCGCAAATTCTAGCAAATCTTAATGTGGAGGACTTGGGAATTTGCAAGTTAGGATACAGGGCTCCATATATCATAGAGGCTAGTAAACAAATATTAGATATGGGGCTAGAAGAGTATTATAGAATAGATGAGCTTCCTGAAGAAGAGGCTTTCCAAAAATTGACTTCATTGAAAGGTGTTGGCCCCAAGGTGGCTCACTGCTTGCTTCTCTTTGCCTTCCAAAAAAGAAAAAGCTTTCCCATTGATGTGTGGATAAAAAAGGTTATGAAAGATGTATACGGGCTAGAAGAAAAAAAAGAAATAGAAACATTTGCAAAAGAAAAGTTTGGAGAAAATGGAGGAATTGCACAACAGTATTTGTTTTATTATATAAGGGAACTAGAGAGAAAAGGGGAGTAAGATGTTAGGTACAGTAGTAAATGCCACAGCGATTGTTATTTGCTCAATTTTTGGGCTTTTTTTAGGTAAAGTTTTAGGGAAAGAATTCCCCAAGAGATTTGAGGACATTGTGCTGAAGGGGATAGGTCTTGCAGTTGTATTTATAGGAATTTCAGGGGCCTTGGAAACCCAAGAGTCTATTTGCCTTATACTAAGTGTCATACTTGGCGGAATTATAGGTGAAATATTAAACATAGACAGAGGTATGAACAAAATAGGAGATTTTGCAGAAGAAAAATTAAAATTTGCGAAAGGAAACTTTTCCAAAGGATTTGTAACTGCCACTGTATTATATTGTGCAGGGGCAATGGCAATAGGGGGGGCAATAGAAGGCGGCCTTATGGGAGAACATCAAATGCTTTTTACAAAGGCAATCCTAGACGGTATTATCTCTATTATATTTGCTTACAGGATGGGAATTGGAGTGCTGTTTTCCTTTATCCCCGTTTTAATTTACCAAGGAAGCATAGTGGTTATTACCATGACAGCAAGTAATGCGATTCCCCAAAATATAATTGTGGAAATGGGCGCGGCAGGAAGCCTTGTTGTTGTAGCTATAGGAATAAATTTCTTGACAAATCAAGAAATTAAAGTTGCAAATTTTATTCCTGCCGTATTTTTGCCTATTCCAATTATGAATATAATTAGCCTGCTATAAAGCGGCTCCGCATTCAACACAAAAGGCCGAATCCAATGAATTTCCCTTATTGCATTTTGGGCATTTATTTTAAGTATGTTCATAAGAAATGCCAGAAGTAGTTCCGCAGTTGGTACAAAAAGCATCAGTTACATAGATAGGAG
>CAYJJM010000141.1:0-3634 GCA_964370515.1 uncultured Oscillospiraceae bacterium
CTATCATAAACTTGGAGCTTCCTATTCTAAAATATTCATTTCCCAATCCTGACATTAATCCCAATTGATGCCAATGGTCGTTTTCTTTATAAGAAAATTCTTTTCCAAAGATGCTATGTAACATCATATAGGTTCGTACTTTGAAGTCTCTATTTCCACAAAGCTTTTGCATAATGTGATAAGATGTCTTTCCTAGTTCTCCACAGTCATGTATTGATGTTATTCCGTTTTCCAGGCAGTGGCTTTGTGATTTTAATGCGGCTTCCTTTTGATTTTCTTCTGAATACTCTACCTGCCCCCAAAGCCAAAAATGGGTATGCCCTCTAACCATGCCTGTAAGTTTTCCATCAATGACCTCTACTTCATCTTCTGGAAACTTTTTTGCATCCTCTGCCTTGGTTACTCCTAGTATCTTTAAAGCTGCTGAATTATACATACAAATATGTCCACCTCCGTGCATACAGTGAACTGGGTTGTTTGGTGCAATTTCATCTAACTCTTCAATGGTTGGATGTCTTCTTTCCACAAGTAAAGTAGGTTCATATCCCATGGTTGAAACCCACTGACCTTCCTTCTTATAATCAAGCGCTTCCTTTATTAAGCCCAAAAGTTCTTTAATACTTTTACACCTTTTTATGGAAGTGTTGATCATTGGAGAGGTTGGAAGTTCTCCTATAAGCCCTCTAAGTATTGGGTGATAGTGAGTATCTATAAATCCCGGAATTAAAGATTTTCCTTTTAAGTCCACAATCTGTGGTTCCTTGTATTCTTCCTTTAACAAGGACCTTTCAAAATCAATCTGTCCTTCAAGATCACTTGAATTTCCAACAAATGTTATTCTATTTCCTGTAACACCAACGGCACTATAAATACTATCATTTTCATCTGCTGTAATTACAGTTCCATTTTCAAATATTAAATTTGTCTGAGTAAAGTTTCTAATCATTAATTCCTCTTATTATTAATTTTTATCCCCAGCTTCATTAGGTAAAGTTAGGGTTTATGACATTTCTAATATTCCAGTTAAAAAAAGTGTTTTGTTCTGTTGTTCTTTTGTCGCTTTGTTACTATATTGTTTTATTTTTCCCTTTGTATCATTTATTTTATCCGATTTTTTTACTGTTTCTCCATAAATTTAATAATATTTGTTAATGCATAATTAATAGGTGCTTCTAATCCTAAAGACTCTGCCTCTCTAACTATTGCACCATTTATCATGTCTATTTCTGTTTTATTTCCCTTAAGTAAGTCTTGCAACATGGAAGCTTTGTTGCTAGAAGTAGCTTTGCAAACATCTTTTGTATGGATAATAGGGTCAGTGTAGGAAAGCTTGATTCCTTTTTTCTTAGCCACTTCCATGGCTTCTCCTACAGCTTTTTCCAAAAGATTTATAAGTTCTTCATGGTCTAAAATTTCTCCATTAGTTACCTTGGCAATTCCTACGATGGCATTTATACCTACATTCACCAAAAGTTTATCCCAAATCAATCCAATTACATTGTCTGAAATTTCAGTTTCCATACTGGCATTTTCCAAAAGGCTTCTAATAGATTTTATTCTATCAGTTTCTTCACCAGAAAGTTCTCCCAAAATCGTTTTGCCTATGCCTGCATGACGTATTTTCCCTGGTTCCAGCATTGTTGCACCATGGGCTGTTGTTCCTGCAATTACATTTTTTTCGCCTAAAACTTTTTTCAGTTCATCAACATTTCCTAACCCATTTTGCAGTGTAAGACCTACAGTTCCTCCTTCAAATACTTTACTTTCTCCAAATAATACTTTGTTATCTTTTGCAGCCTGACTAGTTAATGTTGATTTTACGAATATGATAGCAAGATCAACGGTTCCTATTTCTTCTGCATTGGAAAAGGCTTTTATGTTTGGATATGTAAAAGTTTCCCCATCTCGCTCAACTAAAAGTCCCTTTTTGTTTATTGCATCTATGTGTTCTTGCCATACATCTAGTAGAAACACCTCATTACCTTTGTCTTGAGAAAGTTTTGCCCCATAAAGCGAGCCCATAGCCCCTGCTCCAATTATTGCTATCTTCATTTTTTAGCACCCTTTCAATCACTTGAAAATCAAGCGGCCTTTTCAATATTTTTTAGTTAATTACTCTGTGCAATGCACTATTTTATATTCTAAGCCGCCTTCTTCTTCATTTATAAAGTTTTTATTACTCAAAAAACTTATTTGCCATATATTTTCTTCACAAAAGATTTTCTTATTAAAATTTTTAGTAAAGTCTCTTTAATTCTTCTTCGCTTACTCCACCAAAAGTATGTACTTCTTCTGGGAAGGCTCCTGTTTTAACATCTGCTTTAAATTCTTCTAATGCTTTTACAATTTCAGGAGACATATTTATATATTGTTTTACGAATTTTGGAAGGAATTTTTCAAATAGCCCCATCATGTCGTGGAATACTAGTACTTGCCCATCTGTGTATCTTCCTCCGCCTATGCCAATTGTTGGAACTCCAACTTTTTCAGTTATAAGTTTACCTACTTCTTCAGGTACACATTCAATAACCATGCCCCATACTCCTGCTGCTTCTAATGCAAGTGCATCCTCTAAGATAGCTTTGGCTGCTTCCTCACCTTTTCCTTGAACCTTAAAGCCACCTAATTTAGAAACTGTTTGTGGAGTAAGTCCAATATGCCCCATTACTGGGATTCCTGCGTCTACTATTGCTTTAACTGTACCTGCAACTTCTCTACCACCTTCTAGTTTGATTACATCACATCTTCCTTCTTTCATAAGTCTTGTTGCATTGGCAATGGCATCTTCTTTACTTCCATTATAGGAGCCAAAGGGCATATCGCCTACGATTAAAGGGGTTGGCGCACCTAGTACTACTGGTTTAATATGGTGCAGCATTTGATCCATTGTGCAAGCTACAGTAGAGTCATCTCCTAGAACTGTCATCATAAGTGAATCCCCCACTAATATTATTTCAATTCCTGCTTTTTCAACAAGGCATGCTGTAGGATAGTCATAAGCAGTAGTCATGCTTATCTTTTCACCTTTATTCTTCATTTCTTGTAATTTTAATGTTGTTATTTTTGCCATTTTTTCTTCCTAACCTTTCTCTCTCTTATACTAATTTTATGTTAAAACCTTTGTTCATATACTTGTAAAAAAGCTATAACATTGAAATATTTAGCTAAAATTATCTCCGAAAGCCTTTTCCTATATATAATAAAAGGTTTAATTTAAACATATTATTACTTTTTTCTTTTCTAAATTATACCATTTTTTTAAGGAATTTTGGTATATTTATTTGCAAAATATAAAAATTATTTATATTAGCAAACTAATATAAATTCGCTATATGCCATTGCGAAACATTCTCAAGAAGGAGAACCTTTCTGAGGATAAATTGTATTTTTTCATTAAGTTTTATTTCTTTTTTAAACCTAATGTAAAATAGAGTAAAGCACCGGCTTTACTCTATTTTTAGCATTTCATTATGTTCAGTCAGCACATTTATTGGAACTTCATTGATAAATCATTATTATCTTTTTAAATATTTATCTTCCTATTAATGCGTCGTAGGCAAAATATGTCATAACTCTGCAGAAAAGGGCTTAACAGGAATATTTTTAACCTAATTTAGTCCTTTTCGAGTTAGGT
>CAYJJM010000142.1:0-3598 GCA_964370515.1 uncultured Oscillospiraceae bacterium
TTATCCCTTTTGATGCTGCATATTCTAATAATTCATCTTTTTTCATAGCAGATAAGTTAACAGCTGCTGAAGCTTCCTTCTTAGGAGCTGCTTCTTTTTTTGGAGCTGCTTCTTTTGCAGGAGCCTCTTTCTTAGGAGCTGCTTCTTTTTTTGGAGCCGCCGCCTTGGCTGGTGCTTCGTCCTTCTTTGAAGTTTCTGCTTTTGCTGGTGCTTCTTTCTTTGGACTAGCTTTTGCTTTTTCATCGCCGATTCTAACGATTTCTACAGATGTGAAAGGTTGTCTGTGGCCTTGTTTTTTTCTATAGTCTTTTTTTGCTTTGTGTTTGTAGATAATTATTTTTTTGCCTTTTCCTGCATCTACAACCTTACCTCCAACAGTAACTCCATCCAAGAATGGTGTTCCTACTTTAAGGTCTGCACCTTCTCCTACAACAAGAACTTCTTCAAAAGTCACTTCCTTGCCAACTTCCACATTAAGTTTTTCAACAGTTATAGTGTCTCCTAATTGAACTCTATACTGTTTTCCTCCAGTTTTGATAACTGCGTACATTTGATATTTCCTCCTCTAACCTGTCTCGCCTTTCTAGGGTGTGGTGACGGAAATTCACCAACTCAAATAAACCCACTAAGTGCGGTCAACTATTAAATAATATCAAATTTTCTTTTTGGTGTCAATGGATTCCAATGTTTTTAATAGTTTTCACAGTATTTTTCAGTATTTTTAATGGCTTTTACAATTCTTCTAATGCTTTTTAATAGTTTTATTGCCTTTCATCACAATATTTTAATTTTCTTCAATGTATTTTTCTGCATTTACTGCGGCTATAGCCCCATCAGATACAGCAGTAACTACCTGCCTTAGAGATTTTTTTCTTATATCTCCTGCTGCAAATACACCCTCTATATTGGTTCTCATTTCTTCATCTGCTTCAATGTAACCATTTTTCATATTTAATTTTCCTTCATAAAGTTTTGTTTGAGGTGCAAAGCCAATAAACACAAATACTCCAAATGTTCCATCTTCTTCTTTGGCAATAATTTCTTCTATTTTACCTGTTTTTAAATTTTCAACAATTATAGATTCAACTATTCCATCACCTTTTATTTCTTTAACTGCCGAATCCCATATAAAGTTAATCTTTTCTTCTTGAAAGGCCTTTTCTTGAATGGATTTAGCAGCCCTCAGTTGGTCTCTTCTATGTACTATTGTAACTTTAGTTGCAAATTTACTTAGGTGCAAAGCTTCTTCAATTGCAGAATCTCCTCCACCTACAACAAATGTTTCTAGATCTTCAAAGAATGGGGCATCACATGTTGCACAATAAGAAACACCCTTTCCAGTAAATTCTTCTTCACCTGGGCATCCAATTTTAATTGGGGTAGCGCCTCCCGCAATAATTATCGTTTTGGACTTATAAGTATTACTTTTACCAACAACAGTTTTAATTTCCCCCTCTAAGTCTATATCTTCTATATTATCATTTACTCTCTCCACACCAAAGTTCTCTGTTTGCCTCACCATTCGTCCAATTAAAGATGGTCCTGTTTCTTCAGGTATTCCTCCTGGATAGTTTTCTATTTCTCCTGTTTGGACTATCTGCCCGCCTTCTTTGTCTTTTTCTATAATCAGAGTTGATAGCCTTGCCCTTCCTGCGTAAAGCCCTGCAGCTAATCCAGCAGGCCCTGCTCCAATAATTATTACATCATAAATTTTTTCCATACTCATTTCCTTTCTGCAAGCTTACTTTTCATTATAGTTTGTAGCACTTAAAAAAAATTAGACCGCCTCTTTAACATAGACGGTCTTTCACTGCTAAAATATTAAGTATTTACCTTATCTTTATTTGCTATAGAGAAATTTAAATATATTTTTTTATAGTTGCTTCCATATTGTCTTTTGATATTTTGTCTGGTGTTAAAGTCTCAACTCTTTCACCATCTTTGTAGAAAATAACAGTTGGGATGCTCATAACCTTTTCACCAATTGCAACTTTTCTAGAATCTGCAATATTTAGTTTGCAAAATTTAAGCTTATCTCCATAAGTTTCTGCAAGTTCTACATAGTGGGGCATAAAAGCCATACATGGAGCACAGGTTTCACCATAAAAATCAACCACAACTACACCGTCTCCCTTTAGAACTTCTGTTTCAAAATTATCTTTGTTACATATTATCATTTTAATCCTCCTTTTGTTGGACATTCCTTTTCTTTATATTATTAAAATACCCACTCATATAATTAATAAACAGACAATCAACTAATTACTGCTAACAATTAATTGAAATTTACGAATATTTAAGCTTTACAGATATACTAAATGTATCAAATGTATATATCTTAAATTTGAAACATGTGAAAAATTGGTCTGAATATGACTACGCTAACTGCATCAAATATATATCTTTATTAAGCGTTTTATTAAAATCATATTTATTAAACAAATTCATTAAATATCTTTATTAAATTTGCTCATTTAATATCTTTTATGATACTTTTGGCTATTAAATTTGCTTGCCGTTCTTCTTGCAAAGCCAAATATTTATCACGAAAAGCAATTCTTTTATCGCGAAAAGCACCCTTAGTTGTATCTTCCAAGACTTTGTTTATTTCTTTATAGTCCTTAAATATGGGTCCTGGCATTTCCTTCATATAGTCAATATTAAAGTCTCTATTTTCTGTATATTCTTCAAAATCATATACAAAATAGCAAGTATTTATATCCAAAACTGCCGCATCAAAAGCAAGGGCTGAGTAATCTGTTATTACAATATGAGCTGCCATCATCATACTAAGAGTAGAAAATTTTTCATCTACCAAAACACCTTCTTCGTCTATCCCCCTTAAATTCATCAAAGGATGTGCCTTTATTATTAAGTTATATTTATCTTTGTCTATACTTTCTGCCAACTTGGATATTTCAGGAAAATCATTTTGTCCATCTCTAAATGTTGGGGCGTAAACCACATTTTTTTTGTTCATATTATCTAAGTTTGGATAAACAGCAATTATTTTTTCTTTTTCATTGCTTATATAATCCTTATCTCTAAGAAGGTCTACTGTTGGCAAAGGATTTATTTCAAGTTTATCTTTTGCTATATCAAACCCCTCTTCGTAAGCTTCTAAGAAAGCTTCAGAACCTACTAAAACTTTAGTGTAGTTTTTATGCATCTTCATAAGTTCTGCTATTTTAGAAGAAGTTCCTTCTTTCATGTCTATAATCGCACAACCGAATTTTTTAATGGCACCTAAGGCATGCCAAATTTGAATTATCTGTAAATCTTTTTTGTGTTTTAAAACACTACAAGTAATTGAATAGCCATCAATTATCACTGCTTTTGACTGAGATATATGACGCATTTGACTTAGAATGTGAAATCCATATTTTATTTTCCCCTGCAACCCTTTACCTATTTTTTTACATAGAAAAAAAGTTTCAAATGAAGGGTCTTCTTCCTTTATTGCTTTTTCTAATAGAATAAAATCTATAGATGGATGATTGTGCTGACGGGATAAAAACAAAATTTTTCTTCTAGTTTTATTTAGCTTGAAGAAAAAATAAATAATATTCAAAGTTCCAATAGAAATTTTAATAAGTAA
>CAYJJM010000143.1:0-3582 GCA_964370515.1 uncultured Oscillospiraceae bacterium
ATACATTTTTTGTGTTATATGGAAATCAAGATAAAATTAACCCTAAAGAGTTCAATGTGCCTTATGAGGAAAGACCAGAATTAGATAGATGGGTTATATCAAAGTATAATAAGCTGATTAAAGAAGTTACTGAAGAAATGGATCAATATGATCATATGAAAGCTGTTAGAAAAATACAACATTTTGTATCAGAAGACTTATCTAATTGGTATATAAGAAGGGCAAGAAGAAGATTCTGGGTAGAAGATCTTACCTTTGATAAAAAAGCAGTGTATGCTACTACATATGAAGTTTTAGTAGGAATTTCAAAGTTAATGGCGCCTTTTGCACCATTCCTTGCAGATGAAATTTACAAAAACCTTACAGATGAAGAGTCTGTTCATATTATGTATTTCCCTACATATGATGAATCTTTACTAGATGAAAAAGTAGAAGAAAGAATGGACCTCATTAGAGACTTAGTAACTTTGGGAAGGGGAACAAGAGAAAAGGAAAAAATTAAAGTTAGGCAGCCGTTAAAAGGCATTCTAGTTGATGGGAAATATGAAGGTTTAATTTCTGATTTAGTGCCACTTATATTGGAAGAGTTAAATGTAAAGGAAGTTGTTTTTGAGAAAAAGCTAGATATGTTTATGAATTTCAGCTTAAAACCAAACTTCAAAGTTGCAGGGCCTGTTTTGGGAAAAAACATCAAAGAGTTTGGAAATGAACTTAACAAAGTAGAAGCACTAGAATTTATCAATAAACTAGAATTGAACGAAAATATAGATATGATAATTAATGGTGAAAACTATAAAATAACAAAAGAAATGGTAGAAGTAAAGATAAATGCCAAGGAAGGTTTTGCAGTCGCAATGGAAAACAATATTTTTACCATACTAGATACAAACCTTACAAAGGAATTAGAAGAAGAAGGCTATGCTAGAGAAATAATATCTAAAGTTCAACAACTTAGAAAACAGGCAAACTTTGAAATGATGGATAAAATAAAAATTTACATGAAGGTAGATGAAACTCTAAAAAATGCCATATCCTTGCATTATGACTATATTACAAAAGAAACATTGGCTGAAGAAATTGTTTATGAAGAAAAAGGTAGTACATTTGATATTAATGGACAAAAAGCATCAATTGAGGTTGTTAAGATATAATGTTAAGTGTGTATCTTAAAAACTATAGTCAGAATGAATTATGTTTGTTTATGGAAAGCATAGGGGAAAAACCATTTAAAGGGAAACAGGTGTTTAAATGGATTCAAGAAGGCTGTGATAACTTTGATGCAATGTCAAATATATCAAAAGAGCTTAGAGAAAAATTAAAGACCAAAGCAAAAATTTCTATGGGCGAAATTTCACTTGTTCAAAAATCAACAAATGACTATACTAGGAAATATTTGATTAGTCTAAGAGATGATAATCAAATTGAAGCAGTGTTTATGAAATATCATCATGGTAACAGTATCTGCATATCATCACAAGTAGGGTGTAAAATGGGCTGTACATTTTGTGCTTCTGGAAAAGAAGGATTTTTACGCAATCTAGAGCCAGGTGAGATGATAGAACAAATACATTTAGTTGAAAAAGAAACAGGTGAAAAAATAAGTAATATAGTTGTTATGGGAACTGGTGAGCCATTTGATAATTATGACAATTTAATTAAGTTTATAGAAATCTCAAATCATAGAGAAGGGCTAAATATTAGCAAAAGGAAGATAACTGTTTCTACATGTGGAATTATTCCTCAAATTAAAGCTTTTTCTGAAGATATGCCACAAGTGAATTTGACCATATCATTACATACCCCATTGGACGAAGAGCGGATAAAAATAATGCCTATAACGGGTAAATATAGTGCTGACGAAGTTATTAATGCAGGAGCAGAACATGCCAAAGTAACAGGGAGAAGGGTTTCTCTTGAATATGCATTGATTAGAGGAATAAATGATTCGGATGAACTTATACACCAATTATGCCGGAAACTAAAAAAAGGTCATTTTCATGTAAACCTAATTCCTTTAAATGAAATTACTGAAGAAGATAAGAAAGCAAGTTCTAAGGAAACTGCAGAGAAAATAAGAGCTAAACTTGAAAGCTTTGGTATAGAAACTACAATTAGAAGAGAATTGGGTACTGATATAGATGCGGCCTGTGGACAGCTTAGACTAAAAAGAAAGTAGGTATAAAATGAGAAAAAGCAAAATTAGCAAGAAAAAAAATAGGGGATTTACCTTATTGGAAGTAATAATTGTTATAGCAATTATAGCGATTTTGGTTGCAACTGCTATTCCAACAGTAACAGGATATATTGAAAGAGCAAAACAAGTAGCGGATATGCAACAGGCATCGAATATAATGAAAGCAGCATCATTTGCTATTAATAGTTCACAAGTAAGAATGACAGATAATAGAATTGTAGAGATAGCTTGGTCCACTAATGGAAGACATTCAAAGGATGGGTCTATTTTAGTTAGGTCACCAGTTGTAAACTCACATATTTGGAAAAATGGAGCAAATAACCCTGTTCCAGGAATTTCAAATTCAGATCAATCTATGTATAGATTAGATAAGTTTATAAGTGATTCTGTTATGGCAGAAGAGGGGACACAGTACCCAGGATATACGGATACCTATCAATATTTTATTGAGGATGCCCAATCAAAGTTAGCAAATGAAAAGAGCGACTTCGGTTTTCACCTGAACACAAGTACTGGAGAAATGGCTGTGCTTTATGAATGTGAAGAAGTGTGGGTGAAAGAAATAGGATTACCTTTGTTAACAGAATAAGGTATCTCTCCGATTATTATTGTAGCCTGAATATAAAGTAATAAAATTAAAAATAAAACACATATTGTATTGCACTATTTTAACATTAGTGTATAATAATTCTAATAGATGAATTAAAGATAGGAGGCGATTATTATGGTTAAAATTTTAGTAGGACATGCAGGAACAGGAAAAACCAAAAATATGATAGAGCTCGCAAATGAAGGTGTAGAAAAAGCTATGGGTAGTATTGTTTTTATAAACAAGAACCATAGCTTAATGTTTGACCTAAAACACGATATTAGAGTGGTTTGTATGGAAGATTTTCCTCATATAACCAACAGCGATGAATATATTGGGTTTATATATGGTATACTAAGTTCAAACAATGATATTGAGGCAATTTACATAGACGGAATAATGCATCATGCAGATGTTTCATTAGGAAATTTACCTGAATTCTTGGAAAGAATTAAAGATATTGCAAGAGAGTACGATATTGAAATTACAGTTAGCTTAAGCGCAGCACGAGAAGAAATGATAGGCGTTAACTTTGAAAATGTTAAAGTATTAAACTAAAATAAAGCAGTGCTTGGCACTGCTTTTAAAATACCAGGAAGGGAAAGTAAGAAAATTACAAAAGCCACTTATGCAATTATCAAAAATAAAAGAAATAATTTCAAATAGAGAAAAAGGAATAATTGGAGATGGAACCTCTTTTGCTGTCCTAATTCCTTTAGTTGAGGTAGAAGGAAAAGTTAATATCCTGTATGAGCTTAGAGCAAAAACTCTAAAAAGACAACCTGGAGAAATTAGTTTT
>CAYJJM010000144.1:0-630 GCA_964370515.1 uncultured Oscillospiraceae bacterium
GTCCTAATGTCTGTCTTCTTTCAGGTCTAACTTCAATTGGTACTTGATAGTTAGCTCCCCCTACTCTTCTTGCTTTTACTTCTAATATTGGCATAATATTGTTCATAGCTTTTTCAAATACTTCTAAAGGATTTTCTCCTGTAGTTTTTTCGATTTGCTCAAAGGCCTTATAAACAATCGCCTGTGCAACTCCCTTTTTTCCGTCTAACATAATGCTGTTGATTAGTTTTGCTACAACAACACTTCCGTGTACCGGATCGGGAAGCACTTCTCTTTTTGGTACATTTCCTTTTCTTGGCACTTCTTTCCCTCCTTGACATAATGCTTTCGGTACTCGCCTTGTTTTTCATAACTTCTCCAATATTTTTATTGAATACTCTGAAATTTCAAGCCGTATCATGCCCTTTGATTTTTTGTATTTATTATCAAAGGCATTGTTTCCCGACTATTTACTTTGCTTTTGGTCTCTTTGTTCCGTATTTGGATCGAGACTGCGATCTGTTTGCAACGCCTGCTGCATCCAAAGTTCCTCTAACTAAGTGGTATCTTACCCCTGGAAGGTCCTTAACTCTTCCTCCTCTAATAAGTACAACACTGTGTTCCTGTAGATTGTGACCAATCCCTGGAATA
>CAYJJM010000144.1:640-2132 GCA_964370515.1 uncultured Oscillospiraceae bacterium
TCTCTTCCTTGTCGTACTAGTTGGTTAATAGTAGGCATACAATTCTCCTTTCTTTAAATATTTATATTCGCATAGTTTGCAACGCAAACCAAATGCTAGTATATCATAATTTTTTGACTAAAGTCAATATCTGGATATGATTAAACTTCTCCATTAAATTTTCTTAACCACATTCCCAATTTTTAGTCTTCCTCTATGTGCATTCCCTTTGGAATTTCTTCTTCAAGGGAGCTTCCAGAAAAGTCATTTAATTTAAAATCGTTTTCTCCAAGATCATCATTTTCATAATCTTGTTTTTTCTCTTTTTTCTCTTCTTTGGCTTTTCTTCTTGTTTCTTCCAAAACACTTTCTATATATTCTTTTTTGTCGCCATAGTCAACGGTAGTACTTCTGTAAGTTTTCATTCCTGTTCCTGCTGGTATCAGTTTCCCTATTATTACATTTTCCTTAAGTCCAACTAAGGTATCTCGTTTCCCTTTGATAGCTGCTTCTGTAAGAACCTTTGTGGTTTCTTGGAATGATGCAGCAGATAGGAATGATGATGTAGCCAAAGATGCTTTGGTTATTCCTAAAAGAATTCTATTTACTTTCGGTTCTCTATCATCTGGGCCAAGTTGACTAACAGCTTCTTCAATTTCAAATTTGTCATATAATGCTCCAGGCAGTAAAGTAGTATCTCCCGCCTCTTCAATTCTAAATTTGCTAAGCATTTGACTAACTATTACTTCAATGTGTTTGTCATTAATATCAACCCCTTGAAGTTTATAAACTCTTTGAACTTCTCTAAGAAGGTATTGATATACACCTCCTACTCCATTAAGTCTTAATTTGTCATGAGGATTTAAAGGTCCTTTGGTAATATTATCTCCTGCTAAAACTGTATCACCTTCTTCTACCGCCATATTGGCTCCGAAAGGCACTGTGTAAATTCTATCACCAGTCTCGCCTCTTACTACCACTTCTGTTCTGCTATGTTCCACTGTTCTAATGGAGACAACTTCTCCTTCTTCTTCGGATATTTCGGCAATCCCTTTTGGTTTTCTTGCTTCAAAAAGTTCTACGACTCTTGGAAGACCTTGGGTTATATCGTCTCCTGCAATACCTCCTGTATGGAATGTTCTCATAGTAAGCTGAGTTCCCGGCTCTCCGATAGATTGAGCAGCTGTTATCCCTACTGCTTCTCCCATCTTAACAAATTTACCGGTAGCAAGATTTCTACCATAGCACATTGCACAAACACCTTCTCTGCTTCCGCAGGTAAGAGCTGATCTTATTTTTACTTTTGTTATTCTATTGTTTTCGTCACCTGCAATGTCTATTTTATCAGCAACATCTTCTGTAATCTCTTGGTTTCCTGCACAAATTATTTCTCCGCTAATTGGATCCACTATATCTTCCAACGAAACTCTTCCTATGATTCTTTCCCTTAAGGTTTCAATAACTTCTTTACCATCTGTAAATGCTGTTATTTCAACGCCTTCTTTGGACTCAC
>CAYJJM010000144.1:2142-2824 GCA_964370515.1 uncultured Oscillospiraceae bacterium
AATTATTACATTGTGTGATACATCAACAAGACGCCTTGTTAAATAGCCTGAGTCCGCAGTTCTAAGTGCTGTATCTGCAAGCCCTTTTCTCGCACCATTAGTAGATATGAAGTATTCTAGTACTGATAATCCTTCTCTAAAGTTTGCTTTGATAGGAATTTCAATTGTTTTTCCTGCTGCATTGGCCATCAATCCTCTCATTCCGCCAATTTGCTTGATTTGGTCTTTGCTACCTCTAGCTCCAGAGTCTGCCATTATATAAAGGTTGTTTTCTCTGCCAAGAGACAGCATAAGGGCATCTGAAATTGATTCCGTTGCTTTTTCCCAAGTTTCTTTTACCTTCTCATATCTTTCTGAATTAGAGATAAGACCTTCTTTGTAATACCCATCATAAACATCTACAATTTCTTCAGACTCTTTTACAATATTTTCTTTTTCTTTTGGAATAACCATATCTGAAATACCAATTGTTATTGCTCCTAATGTGGAATAATGGAATCCTGTATCCTTTATGTAGTCTAACATTATTGCTGTTCTAGAATTCCCATGTTTCTTGTAACATTTTTCTATTATTTTGCCTAAAGATTTTTTGTTGCAAACAAAGTCTACTTCCAAAGAATATCTGTCTTTGCTTCTATCTGCAACAAATCCTAAGTCTTGTGGTATTTCTTGGTTAAATATA
>CAYJJM010000144.1:2834-3238 GCA_964370515.1 uncultured Oscillospiraceae bacterium
TCCAACCGTAGATTCAACAAGCTGTCCTCTTTCATCATCTTGGTCTGCGAAACATCTAACTTTGACTTTTGAATGAAGTCCTACAACTCCTTCTTTGTGCGCCATTAACATTTCTTCATAGTCAGCAAATACTTTAACAGTTTCATTTTCCTTTTCGCTCATAAATGTCAAATAATATGCACCTAAAATCATATCCTGTGTTGGTGTTGTTATTGGTGATCCATCCTTCGGAGCCAGTATATTATTTGTAGAAAGCATAAGGAACCTAGCTTCCGCTTGAGCTTCCATAGAAAGTGGCACATGAACAGCCATTTGGTCTCCATCAAAGTCTGCGTTAAATGCAGTACAAACTAGTGGATGCAGTTTTATTGCCTTACCTTCTACAAGTATTGGTTCAAAAGCTT
>CAYJJM010000144.1:3248-3505 GCA_964370515.1 uncultured Oscillospiraceae bacterium
ATGTTCTTGAATTATTTCATCTAGAATATCCCACACTATTGGATCTACCTTTTCAATCATTTTTCTTGCATTTTTTACATTAAAAGCGATCCCATCTTTTACCAGCCTCTTCATTATGAATGGTTTGAATAGTTCTAAAGCCATATCTTTTGGCAGTCCGCATTGGTAGAACTTAAGTTCTGGGCCTACTACGATTACTGATCTTCCTGAATAATCAACCCGTTTACCTAGTAAGTTTTGCCTAAATCTTCCTTGCT
>CAYJJM010000145.1:0-755 GCA_964370515.1 uncultured Oscillospiraceae bacterium
CAGATGGTGTGTATGTTCTGCCTGCAAGTTCTGCATCTAACATATACAATCCTTTGGAGTCATTTCCAAAAAGTTCAAACTTTCTAACCATATTAGACGCAGTGTCTTCTTCTTCTGCTTGCTCTTTGATAAACCAATCTAGATATTGCATCGTTCTAAAATCCTTTTCTTCTTGTGCCGCCGCATAAATGGTGTTGATCAAACTTGTAACATATTCTTCATGTTCCAACGCCATTTTTAATGGGTCATCAAATTTTTTAAACTCCTTATCTGGCATACCTATAGCTTCTAGCTTTACAGCGACTCCATTTAACTGCAAATATTCTATAAAGGACATTGCATGGTCTCTTTCTTCTTGAGCTTGCACCTTATACCAGTTTGCAAAACCATCTAATCCTTCATTTTTATAGTAGTTAGACATATCTAGATATAAATATCCGGAATAAAATTCTTTGTTAATTTGGTCATTTAATAACTCGCTTACTTTTTTTGATAACATTTTGTCCTCCTTAAATTAATATACTTCAAAACTAAAAAATCGATTACTTCAACTAAGGTTTACTTTGACTTAACTCTAATCAATCCTAAGAAAATGTCCTTTCTGTTTTAACATACTGCTACTTTAGACTTTTTTCTATTACATATATTATACTATATTTATTAAATTTAGCAAATATTATCCACAATTTCCTCTAATTCCCTTTATTCTTTTCTGCTTTCCATTATATGAAGTATGGTTTATCATAATCAGCCTT
>CAYJJM010000145.1:765-1469 GCA_964370515.1 uncultured Oscillospiraceae bacterium
TATCTTTATAAATAATCGAAGAGGTGCTAATCCCTAAGGACTTTCCCCTTTCACACTGCAAAAAAAACTCTCAAGAATATTCTTGAGAGTTAAAAAAGTAAAACTACTTGCTTTGGGCGTCCCCTGTATTCAATTAGCTACCACTTGTTTTGTTTCTGTTTCTTCTTAAATTACTTTTCTAGATACAGATGCATAAAGTTCATTATATGCTTTCCAATCTTTTCTTACATTCTTTAAGAAGTTTCTGATACTACTCATGGAATTACGCCTCCTTTTCTTTCTATTTCTCTTGGTGAGTTAATTATTTATCAAACTTGATATTTATATTATACCTTTTGTGATATAAATTTAACAATAATTTATTTGCTTTATTTTTTTACAAATTTGCTGGTTTTTCTTATTTGCTTTAAAAAGACATTGTAGTAAATTATATTATTCAATCGCACGATGCTTTTGTTCTTTTAACTAATCTTCTAATAAATAATCTTTTTTAGAATAGCCTTTTCCTAAATTTGTCCCACCCCTCCTGTTGACTTGCCATTATATATATTGTAAATTATTTATAGTAGTTATAAATGTGTTAGAACAGAGCAGCGAGTATCAACACGATTAGGAATTAGGACGGAGCGGGTCTTCTTAAGTGGCCCTACCATCTAAGTAGAGGCGTCGGACATCTTCTTCAGTTATATTAAAGCAATATGAAA
>CAYJJM010000145.1:1479-3259 GCA_964370515.1 uncultured Oscillospiraceae bacterium
TTCCCTATTCACAAAAGGTAAACCTGTTTTTTCCATCGAAATATTTCCTCCAAAAAGAATGGGAAATATACAATCTCTTTACACTACTATAGAACAGCTTCAAACTATAAAGCCTGATTTTATTAGTGTTACTTACGGAGCAGGAGGAAGCCTTATAAATAACCTGACTTGCGATATTGCTTCTACTATCAAGAAACGGTACAATATTGAGGCTGTAGCCCATCTTACCTGTGTTAATTCTTCTAGAACAGATGTGCAAAACATGATAAAGAAATATATGGAAAACAATATAGAAAATGTGATGGCTTTAAGAGGAGATAAGGTTTCAGGGGGAGTGAAGAAAACAGATTTTCTCTTTTCACATCAATTGGCTATTGAACTCCAAAGACTTTCCAAGGGTGATTTAGAAATCATTGGAGCTTGCTATCCTGAGGGACATTTTGAGGCCATTACATTGGATGAGGATATCCAAAACCTAAAATACAAAATCGGTGCTGGTGTTCAAATCCTTATTTCCCAACTTTTTTTTGATAATGAGATTTTTTATTCTTTTTTAGAAAAAGTTAGAGCTTGTGGAATAACCATACCCATTTCCGCTGGAATTATGCCTATTGTTTCACAAAACCAAATTGAAAAAACTTTATTTTTAAGTGGTGCTACGATTCCTTCCAATTTTTCACAAATTCTTGACAAGGGAAATACTAATCCTTCCTTGCTTTATGATTTGGGCATTGAGTATGCCTCTGCACAAATTCGTGATTTGCTATCAAATGGTGTGGATGGAATACATCTATATACAATGAATAAGTCTGATGTAGCAATTAATGTTTACAATAATATCAAGGATTTGCTATGATAACTATGTCAATTAATAAAAAAAAATGGTTTTCTGCACTAGGAGTTCCTTTTTCGGATATGGATGCGTATGTTCCTCTCTTAGAAAATATTGAAAGGCAAATACTTGATGTTGCAATGGCTCGAGGAACTTATAAAGTATTAGATATTTCAAAAAACTCTAGTGAAACTGTTGAATTTTTAAATTCTTCAGTTTCAATTAAAGGGTTTTCCCTTTCTAGACATTTGCTTAATTGCAAAAAAGCTGCTTTTGTAGCTGTAACTTTGGGAGGAGAAGTTGACAAACTAATTAATAAGCTTCAGCTTACAAATATTAATTACGGATATATTGCAGATGCTGGTGCGTCTATATTAATTGAGGAATATTTGACATTATACATAAAAGATATTTCAAGATTCATCACACTCCCCTTTTCTCCTGGTTACGGAGATTTTAGTTTGGAGTATCAACCCTACTTTATTGAACTTTTGGAATGCGAAAAAAAAATAGGACTAACTGTAAACGAATCTAATTTATTATTACCTAGAAAATCTATAACTGCAATTGTAGGTATTGGAAATCAGCCTGTAACAGGCTCTCTATCCACTTGCCATTTATGTCAAATCAAAGAGAAGTGCAAGCTAAGGAAGAAAGGCGAAAAATGTTATGAGTAAGATAAAAATATTAGATGGTGGCCTTGGAACCATGCTCCAAAAATACGGTATGCCCCCTGATAAAAACCCTGTGATTTTTGGATTTGAAAATGAGGAAATTTTGAAAAAAATTCACAGTGATTATATTGATGCCGGATCAGATATAATATTTTGTAATTCTTTTTCTATAAATCCTATTAAGTTTAAAAATATGCCAATTTCATTGGAAGATGCAGTTGAAAAATCCATAAAAATAGCCAAAGCTGCGGTTAATAGGTCAAATCGCCATGTT
>CAYJJM010000145.1:3269-3488 GCA_964370515.1 uncultured Oscillospiraceae bacterium
CTATTAGAACCAATAGGAACCCTTTCTTTTGAAGCTGCCTATGAAGCTTACAAAGAAACCGCTATTTTAGCAGAAAAATATTCTTCTGATCTTATTATAATTGAAACTATGACAGATCTTTACGAACTAAAGGCCGCTATACTAGCAGTAAAAGAAAACACTTCTCTTCCAGTATACACATCTATGACCTTTGAAAAAAATGGAAGAACTTTTACCGGT
>CAYJJM010000146.1:0-1441 GCA_964370515.1 uncultured Oscillospiraceae bacterium
GTTCCGGTGCATATCCTGAGCTTGAAGAAAGCAGAGATTTTATTAAAAAAATAATAGATATTGAAGAAAACAAATTCAATGAAACATTAAAGCAAGGCCTATCTATTATTGAAAATCTAATTAAAACTCTTAAAAAAGATAAGACCACTATTTTAAGTGGAAAAGATGCATTTAAACTTCATGACACATATGGGTTTCCAATTGATTTGACAGAGGAAATATTGTTAGAAGCAGGATTTTCTGTAAATAAAGATGAATTTTTAGAATGTATGAAGTTGCAAAAAGAAGCTGGGAAAAAAGATGCAGCCGAAAATGACCAAGCATGGAAAAAAAGTTCTGTTAATTATGTGTTTGAAGGAAGCACAAACTTTATTGGCTATGATAATACTACTGCAACTGCTACAGTTAAAGCAATTTTCGCAAATCAAATGCCATTAGCACTTCTAAAAGAAGGAGAAGAGGGTAGGGTAATCTTTGAAAATACTCCTTTTTATCCAGAAGGAGGTGGACAAGTAAGTGATATTGGTATCATTTATAGTGATGACACGGAAGCAGAAATTATAGAGGTTAATAAATTTCAAGATATAATTGCCCACAAAATAAAAGTCACAAAAGGAGAAATAAACCCTAATGAAGAATTTAATTTAATCGTTAACACTCGTCATAGAAATTTCAGTTCAAGAAACCACACTGCAACTCATATTCTGCATAAAGTTTTAAAAGAAGTCCTAGGTGAACATGTACAACAAGCAGGTTCAAAAGTTTCGGCCACAGAACTTAGATTTGATTTTTCCCACTATGAAGCAATTTCAAATGAAGATTTGACTAAAATCGAGGATATGGTAAATGACAAAATTGATGATTTTTTACCGGTTACATGGGAAGAAATGCCAATAAAAGATGCAATGAAACAAGGAGCACAAGGTATTTTTAAAGAAAAATACGGAGAAGTTGTAAGAGTTTTGAAAGTTGGTGACTATAGTACAGAACTTTGTGGAGGGTTACATGTTTCAAATACTGGACAAATCGGATCTTTTAAAATATTAAGTGAATCTGGAATTTCTGCTGGTGTAAGAAGAATAGAGGCTATTACAGGTAGAGATATTTTGAATTTACTTTTAAAGAAGGAAGAAGTTATTCTGAATTCTGCTAATTTGTTAAAGACAACTCCGAGTATATTTGAAGAAAAACTATATAATTATGTGGACTCCTATAAAACTCTAAAAAAAGAATTAGACCAAAGTAAAAAAGAGTCTTTGACTTCTTCTTCTAGTAATATGTTAAGCAGTGCAAAAGATATAAACGGCATTAAATTTATATCCAAAAAGCTTGTAGATGTATCAATTGAAGAACTTAGAAATATGTCTGATACACTCAAAGCTGAAAGTAAAAATTTAATTATAGTACTAGCTTCTGTAAGTAGCGATAAAGTAACTTTCTT
>CAYJJM010000146.1:1503-3179 GCA_964370515.1 uncultured Oscillospiraceae bacterium
GAAATTGCTTCTGTTTGTGGAGGCGGTGGCGGTGGAAAAGCTGATATGGCACAGGCAGGCGCCAAGGATATTTCTAAAGTTGACCAAGCGCTAGAATTAGCGGAAGAACTTTGTGCTGTAAGCAATGTGAAAAAATTGTAAAAATTTCAAGTTGTTTTGTTGTTTTTATTGAAGAATAATCATAAATAATATATACTTAAAGTGTAGCTGTAACTTTAATAACCTATGGAGGGGATTATGGAAAAAAGAAATACTATGAATACTATTGTAATGAGCCCTGAAAATATTAAAGAGCAAATTACAATAGATGACATATTAAATTTAGTGTATGTTTCCTTAGAAGAAAGGGGATATAATCCTATAGACCAAATTTCTGGATATTTGCTTTCTGGAGATCCTACATATATTACTAGTCATAATAATGCTAGAGGCTTTATTAAACAGCTAGATCGTGAAGATATTGTAGAAGAGCTTGTGAGAAAATATTTAAACAAGGAAGAAGAGTTGGATGATGAATTTCAACCTGAAGAAGAATATGAAGAAGAAGACTAATACAAAGCGGGCTATTCCCGCTTTTAAAATGCAATAAATCAAATAGTTAGTAGAGGGCAAAATAATGAATAAAAAAATAGGTTTGGATGTAGGAGATAAGACTGTTGGTGTAGCAATAAGCGATGGACTGAATATTACAGCACAGGGGTTATGTACTATTGAAAGAATAGGTATAAGAAAAGATACTGGTAAAATTATAGATATAATAAAAGAAAATAACTGTGATACTGTTGTTATTGGATTGCCTATAATGCTTGATGGAAGCCATAGTATTCAAACTGAAAAAGTTATTGAGTTTAAAACAATGCTAGAAAATAAATTAAGAAGTTCGGCTATGACTAATGTTAGTATAGTTTTTGAAGATGAAAGGTTTACTACATCAATTGCAGAAAAAGTTTTGATAGAAGGGAATGTAAGACGAGAAAATAGAAAAAAATTTATCGATAAGCAAGCAGCAATAATAATATTGCAAGGCTATCTTGATAAACAAAAGTAAGCCTAGTCAACTTAATTTGTCTTATCAACGAGAAAAGAGAGAGGGGTTTGTTAATATATATTGGCTATAATCAACTTTATTTGTTATTTTAATAAAATGTAACTATTCCTAAAATCACAATTTTGGGAATAGTTAATCAATAAAACAAGGTTTTCTCATTCCTAATATAATTTAGTTTTATTTCCATAGTTTTATTTACTATAAAAAATTATGGTAAACTTATCCTTCTTTGTACTACCTAGCACATCATATGGAACCAGTTCTTAAATAATCATATAAATATTTCTTCTACACTTTAGTCTACCTAATTAAATGTTTTTCTATTTCACAATCATCTTTCTATGCCACATTAACCTGATTAACCTAACTAACTTTTGTTGTATATAACCTTTATGCATTTAATGCTGTATCATTAAAGTTTTTGTTATATATTCATTATTTCTGTTGCTTTCTATATTATTCTATGTATTTTGACCTTAAAATCTCTATATTATCAAAATGCTTGTTTTATTATAACAATCGTTGAAATTCCAACAAATACAAGAGGCTCTAATTTGCGTTTTAAGCGACTTTTTTTTATAACAGGTGTCTACATACCTGTTGCTACAGAAATTCAAGGATTTTTCTT
>CAYJJM010000146.1:3189-3485 GCA_964370515.1 uncultured Oscillospiraceae bacterium
ACTGGAATTTTCAATTCCATACCAGGATATATGTATCCGCCTTCAATTTGATTTGCTTTTTCAATAGCAAAAATATTTTTTCTTATATCAGAATCATTAGACATAGTTTTATCTGCAATTTCCCACAATGTATCACCAGCAGTTACTGTGTAGTTTGTATAGTCATCACCAACTGAAGCAATTGCAATATCTGATTTTGTAATTCCATAAATTGATCCAGTTATAAGCAATAATAAAATTATTAAAAAAGTTATAAATCTTTTGTGTGATTTTATTACATATTTTTTCTTTTTATT
>CAYJJM010000147.1:0-3480 GCA_964370515.1 uncultured Oscillospiraceae bacterium
CTCAATTAGTTTCCTAATTTCTCTTTTGTTCAGCAAAAGTTTTCTTTCTCTTAAGGGATCAACATTAAAAATATTGCCTTGTTCATAGGGGCTAATATGCATGCCATAAACAAAGGCCTCTCTTTCTTTTGAAATTCTTATATAACTTTCTTTGAGGTTTACCTTGCCTTTGCGGATTGATTTTATTTCTGTTCCTGTGAGTACTATTCCCGCTTCATAAACATCTTCTATAAAATAATCATGCCTTGCTTTTTTATTATTTGATATAATGTTTTTTGCCATATTTTCTCTTTCCTTACTAATTGTTATGCGACTACTCTCCACCCTCTGGTGTCTCCTTTTAATAAAATTCCCTTTCTAGTTGATTAATATTTATTGGTATTCATATTTTTTTCGTTCACCTTTTTATCATATATACCTTTATACCTTGAAATTTTTAAAATCATTCTCATAGCTTTTCTTTAGCTTTCAGACTTGAGTTGAAAGTTAATTCTCAAATACTTTTTCTGTATAGTACTTAGAAAGGTTTATATAGTACCAAATTTATCAAACGGGAATAACCTAAATATGGCTTCCCCCTCTACATCACTCATATCTACAAGTCCTACTGATGATGAGCGGCTGTCATTACTTACATCTCTATTATCTCCCATGACGAAAATCTTATCTTCTGGCAGAATCATAGGTTCTACATCTCCATAGGTATAATCTGTGTTAATATAATCTTCTTCCAAAACTTTTCCATTTACTATTACTTGTCCATCTGTAACTTCAATAGAGTCTCCAGGAAGGGCTATGGCTCTTTTTATAAGCAATTTTTTCTTTCCTTCCTCATCATAAATTTCGGATTCAAAAATTATGATATCTCCTCTGTCCATATCTCCTATTGTATATGCTTGTTTGCTCATTACCAAATAATCATTTTCCTCTAAGGTTGGTAACATAGATTTTTCCTTCACTATAGTTGGTCTAAAGAAAAACATTATGACCATTACTACAACTACTGCTATTAAAATATCTTTTATTAATCCTCGCATTTCTCCCCCTTGGTTTTGATTCCTGTTTCTAATCTTAGTTTTTGGCATATTTCCAGAAATATTTTTGTAGGTAAAATTTCTTTTTGCAAACTGTCTAAATTCAATTTATTTCCTATCTCTTGGTCAAATATAAGTTTGTAGGCATGCAAAATTTGTGTATTCAGTTTGAATTTTTTTTGAATTTTTTTATTTGTTTCCTTATCCCCATATTTTGGATCTCCTATTAATGGATATCCTGCTTTTTGGAGATGGCTTCTAATTTGATGGGTTCTTCCTGTAGGAATTTCTACTTCTACTAATGTATATCCATCAGCAACCGCAATGGGTCTTATCTTTGTTTCTATTTCTTTTGCCTGCCCGTCTGTATTTTTATTTAAAATAGAGACTTTGTTTTTCTCTTGGTCTTTTTTAATCCAATCCTTTAGATAAATTTCACTTTGCAACTCTCCTTTGACAATAGTCATATAGAATTTTCTTATGCTCTCTCTTGTTCTTATTGCTTCGTTTATAAGCCTTGTGGTTTCTGCTGTTTTGCCAAATATAACAATGCCTGTTGTATTTCTATCTAATCGATTTGATGGAGCTGGCACAAAGGTTTTCTCTGCTTTGGGTTCATAACTTCCTGTTGCTATCAAGTATGAAATAACTTGATTTGCCAAGGTGGCCTTTTTTTCGCTTTTGTCTCCATGAACCAGTAAACCAAATGGCTTTTCTACCAACAAAACATAATCATTTTCATAAACAACTGAAAATTGTTTTTTTACATTTTCTAGCTTTTCTGTTTTGCTTTCAACTAGGTTTTTTTTCTCTTCTTGGGAAATATACAGGATAACTTCATCACCCTCTTGAAGTATAAAATCTTCTTTTTGGCGTTTGCCATTTACCTTTACATCTTTTCTAATAAGTTTATATATGTAACTTAAAGAAGATTTTTTGTAAGCTTTTTTCAAAAATCTATCTAACCTTTGATTTGCATCATTTTTATTTATAATTTCCTTTATCATACCTTAAATTATATCATATTTATGGCATGATGGCTAATTTTATGTTATATTATATATAAGCGACTAAATATGATTTTGGTATTTCACTAAGGTCATTTTATTTTAAATCAACACATACTTTTAAATCTAGGAGGTTATTATGGCTTTAGTAACATCTCAAAAAATGTTTGAGAAATCTTTAAAATCAAATTATGCAATCGGTGCATTTAATGTTAACAACATGGAAATCATCCAAGGAATTGTTGAGGCTGCTCAAGAGGAAAAGGCTCAACTTATTCTACAGGTTTCTGCTGGGGCAAGAAAATATGCAAAGCCCGCTTACTTAACCAAGTTAGTTGAGGCAGCAATTATTGATACAGGAGTAGATGTATGCCTACACCTTGACCACGGCGAAGATTTTGACATATGCAAAAAATGTGTAGATGATGGTTTTACTTCTGTAATGTTTGATGGCTCTAAGCATTCTTTTGAAGAAAACATTAGACTCACCAAAGAGGTTGTTGATTATGCTCATTCAAAGGGTGTTGTAGTTGAAGCAGAGCTTGGGAAATTAGCCGGAATTGAAGATGACATTAAGGTAGATGCTCGATCCGCAACCTTTACTGACCCTGATGAAGCTGCTGAGTTTGTAGAAAGAACTGGCGTTGACTCTCTGGCAATAGCCATTGGCACAAGCCATGGGGCATATAAGTTTAAAGGCGACCCTTACCTAGATTATGAAAGGCTTAAAAAAATTCACTCTTTAATTCCTAATACACCGTTAGTTCTTCACGGTGCTTCTACGGTATTGCCTGAGTTTGTAAATCTTTGCAATGAATATGGTGGAAAAATCCCTGGTGCCCAAGGTGTTCCTGAAGATATGATACTTGAGGCTACTAAGTTTGGAGTTTGTAAAGTAAATATAGACACAGACCTAAGACTTGCTATGACTGCTCAAATCAGAAAATACTTGGCAGAAAACCCAAGTGAGTTTGACCCAAGAAAATATATGTCTCCTGCTAGGGATGCCATTAGAAATATGGTTCAGCACAAAATTAAAAATGTGCTAAATTGTTCGGGGACTCTATAGAACACTCGTTTCAGAGTTTTAATAAAGTTTTAAGCAATCTCAAAAAATCCATTCATCAAAATTGTTAATGAATGGATTTTTATTTTTTACACCCTCTTCTCATAATTCCCTAAAGGTCGCCTTTCAGATTTTTTATGTAGTCTTTTCCTTTAAACTACTATCCAAAAGTTTCTCAAATTCTTCTGAAGACATAGGTCTTGCAAAATAATAGCCTTGTGCAAAGTCACAATCTGCTTTACGCAAAAATTCTACTTGGTCTTCAAACTCTATACCTTCTGCTACTACTTTGGAGCCTAGACTGGAGACCAAATTAATAACTCCTGTCAACACAGTTTTTGCTGTTTCTCTATCTTCTCCTTCTTCTGTAACG
>CAYJJM010000148.1:0-3382 GCA_964370515.1 uncultured Oscillospiraceae bacterium
AGAGTAATTGCTTGTCTTTTTCGGAGCAACATGCACCTCTATTGTTGCGGATAACGTTGTCACTGGCACTCGCTGCGAGTCTCATGTACCATTAGTACACCGCGATTCTCGCTCATGCCGTTCCTAGTTTAGCACGAAAAATCCTACGTAATTAGAAATTCAATTAAATAAAATAGACAGATTCTGTAAGGTTTCTGTCTATTTTTTATAGGGATAACTGTGTTACTATCGTTATAAAACAACAGCTAGATGCAAAAGTGTCTGGCTGTTTTTTCGCACTAAATGTTATCTTTGACAATTTATCACCCTATACATATCGAATGCACATTGCTAAAAATTATTTTTCTTCTTTTTTTGGCTCATATATTTCCTGAAATAAAGTATTAAAATTAAATGAACTATGTTATAATGTAACAAATAATGAGAGAAGATATTTACCTAGGCGGAGAAGTTATGACAGTAATTCAATGGACAGATATCCTAATGTTTTTCATATTTATAACCTTTAATACGGTGCTTTTGATATTTATTAAAGGGTTAGCAGCAGAAAAACAAAAAACTAAATATAAATACGACTGGGTTTTGTTTGTTATTATTAACTCGGTGTGCATGCTTTATATAAACATTAGTGGTGAAAATAATATAATTCATACCATGATTTTCTTGATTTTTGCAGTAATTATTGAACAAAAAATATATTATAAAGATGAATTAGGGAAAGCAATTTTTGCTGCTACATTGGTTGCGATGAATATAAGCACAATCTACTACTTTGTCCAAGTGGCTATAACAATAAACTATAGTGGTTTGGGCAATTTTCATGCTGTTCAGGAGTCTCTTTATAAAGGAACTGTAGGAATAACTTTTTTAACAGTTTTAATTTTACTGATTTTGTGGGAAAGATATTTTACTGGGTTGATCGGCGAACTTAATAAAAGTAAGGCGTTTATGAATGTAATAATTTCAGCAAATATAATTATTAGCGGATTAATGATATATAATGTCCTTAAATTTTTTGAAGAAGAAACATTTTTAGCAGAAATTGTTATTGCTCTTATTAGTGCTGTTTTTTCATCAACTATTTATTATCAAATATTCATTTTTACTGTTAAGTTTAGCACATATTCAAAAGACAAGAAAAAAGCACAGAACCTAGAAAAAGAATTGAAAAAATTGAATGAAGAGGAAGAAAAATTAGAACATTTAAGGAACGTAGACCCTTTAATGGGAATATATAACAGAAGATTTATTATGAATGAGTTAGAATCTATTTGCAACGACTATCAAAAACCGTTTGCAGTGTTTTTTGCAGATGTAAACAAATTGAAACAAATCAATGATACCTATGGTCATAAGGTTGGAGATGAATACTTAAAAGCAAGTGCAAAGTTGATTTCAGAAGAATTTACTCAACTGGATAAAATAGGCAGAATAGGTGGAGACGAAGTATTAATTATTTGTGAAGATGTTAACGAAAGAAAAGCGCTAGAAATTTCAAATAATATAGAAAAGGCCTTGAAAGAAAAAAATCATTTTATGGAAGAGCTCGAAATATCTGTAAGCGTCGGGTATGCAATAGTTACAAAAAATATTGCTGATAAAGGAAGCAAGTATATTTTAAATTTGGCAGACTTAGCTATGAGAAAGAAAAAGAAATCCTTTTATGAAAGAGAAGGTAGAAGCAAATGATGATTTTAAGTGCAGTTGCATTTATAGCGTGCAATATAATGATTTACAAATATGCAAAAAAAGTATTTACCATTATAGCTGTTGATAAACGGAATATAGTTATGGTTGCAATTGTAAATACAATATTCTTTTTGATTTCAGTTAGTGAATTTACAAATCTAAAAGGGGCTTTAATGTCAGCAATTTACCTTTTTATACTTTTTGCTGAGTTTAAAATTTTATTTAAGAGTAACAATCTATTTACTTTCTTTCTCTCTTTCTATTTTGCTACATTTTTGTCAACTATAAGAATGATGGTTACATCGATAGGAGCATACATGGAGAAGGAATACATTCATATATATGTAAGTTCTTATGACAATGAATTGCTTAATATTTTGTCAACATACTCTATAATGGCTATTTGCCTTTTGATTTTAGAAAAAGTACTACCTACTAAGGTTTTAATTTTAGCGATGAGTTATAAAGAAAGTATGACTTTTGCCATAACAGCCTTGGCGACTATTTATGCTTATATTATGCTGAATCGGGATATAATTTATTTGGAAAGCAACACTTTTGAAGTTGTTCGCCTCAACTTGCAAAACGGTTTAGGATCGCTACTTACATTTGGATCAGTAATTTTTTATACATTCGCATTTTCTAAAAGTAAAATGTATAAAAAACAAAATGAGTTTATGGAAAATCAAATAGTAGCAAAAAAGAAAAGGTTAGAAGAGATAACGGCACAGACAAATATAGATCACACCACTAAATTGGCAACTAGGGAAGTGGTGGAAAAAAAGATTCGATCAAATATAGAAGAAGGAAAAGAATTCTCTGTTATATTCATGGACGAAGGAGATTTTTATATTAAAAATGTAGGGGAAATTTTGAACACTGTTTTTTATAGCGATGTAATAGCCAGATTTGGGGGCGATGAATTTGTGGCGGTTATTAACGAAGGAGATGAGTACTCTATAAAGCAAAAGGCATTGATTTGCGTAGATAATGTTGGGAAAATAAAGGAATTTAATAAAAAAGAGTATGACACTTCTATTAGCTATGGTTTGGTAAATGTAAAAGCTAACGCAAAGTACTCAGTTGAAGAGATTTTAGATATGGCAGATAAAAAAATGTATGAATACGAGAGAAGAAATAAAAAACAAAGAGAAAACTATCACGCAATCGTAGAAGAAGCCACAGGAAAAGAAATGCAGAAGGTAATATAAGCACTTTTACCCAATAAAATGTTACTGCAAGAAGGGAAGGGGTATTAAAGATACAGTAAGTTAATGTATAGGAATGTTAAATTTTGATACATAAAATAAAAAAGGAGGTATTTGTTTATGAAAGGTTTTGCAATGAAAAGAATTGGCGAGGTTGGTTGGATAGAAAAAGAGAAACCAACAGCAGGTCCAAACGATGCAATCGTTAGGCCTACAGCCGTTTCGCCTTGCACATCAGACATACATACAGTATGGGCTGGGGCTCTAGGGGAAAGAACAGACATGATTTTGGGACACGAAATGGTAGGTATTGTTGAAGAAGTAGGATCTGAAGTTAAGGACTTCAAAAAAGGTGACAGAGTAATATCTGCAGCAATTACTCCAGATTGGAACTCTGTTGAAGCACAAGGCGGATACGCAATGCACTCTGGTGGAATGCTTTCCGGATGGAAATTCTCCAATTTTAAAGATGGAGTTTTCGCAGA
>CAYJJM010000149.1:0-1297 GCA_964370515.1 uncultured Oscillospiraceae bacterium
GTTAGTTGTTCTTTGGACTGGAGTTTGCGAAGAAGTTGATAGCATTCTTTCAAGAAGAGTAAACAGCCTTTCTCCATTTGGACCTGCAGTAATGGAAGAGCAAGGAATTGGAATTAGCAAAGAAACTTTTGAAGAAGGCGTAAGAACTGGAAAACTAAGTGGCCATGTTGGATTCCATGAATCAGCAAAAATGATATGTGATGCAATTGGTTGGGATTTAGATGCAACAAAAGATGTTAAACAATCTATGAAACCAATTATGACTGATGTAGATAGAAAATCTCCTTATGGATTTGCAAAAGCTGGAGATACAGCAGGATGCTCTATGGAAGCAGAGTGCTTTATTGATGGAGAAATGAAATTAAAGATGGAACACCCTCAACAAATCGAACCAGAACAAGTTGGTGTTCAAACTGGTGACTATGTATTCATCAAAGGAACTCCAGATGTTAATATGGCAAACACTCCAGAAATACCAGGAGGAATTGGAACAATTGCAATGTGCGTAAACATGATTCCTCAAATAATAAATGCAAGACCAGGCCTACACACTATGCTAACTCTTCCTGTGCCTAGAGCTATAATGGGTGACATGAGAGACCAAATCTGTGAAGAAGCAAAAATTGTAAAATAAAACAAATGTGTAAAGAAAAAATCTAAGGTTATCAATTTAGTATAACCTTAGATTTTGTATATGAAAACTCTATTAATGATTTAGGAAATAATATCAAAGAAGGAGAAAGAAATGATTAAAAAAGGTTCTTGGGTTAGAATTCATAAAGTAATATTAGAACCCTCAGAGAGAGCGCCGCAAATTCCAGAGGATACAAAAGCAACTCCCTTAGAAATGTGGGATAAAGGATTTTTGCAAGAAGATGCAAGCATGGGGGATGAAGTAGAAGTTGTGACTGTTACAGGCAGAAAAGAAACAGGAAAGCTAGTAGAACTAAACCCTTACTATGACCACGATTTTGGCACATTTGTACCAGAATTATTGGAAATTGATATGCAAGTTAGAGAGATAGTATTTGGACATGAAAGACCAGACGGAGGTGCAAAATAATGAGTAAAAACTTACCAAAAGATTATGCTTCCGTAATGGGAAGAAAGCCAGAAATAATGAAAGAAGCTATAGGCATTGATTACAGCCAATTTGAAAGTGGTTCAATAGCCTTTGATTACGAAAAAATGATGAAAGAGACTGGTTACTCCTTGGAGGAAATGCAAGAAATCCAATATGGAGTAAGTGTTGGAAACACACCAATAATAGAGCTTAGAAATCTTACAGCCTTGGCAA
>CAYJJM010000149.1:1307-2304 GCA_964370515.1 uncultured Oscillospiraceae bacterium
TGCTCCAGAAGGTAAAGGAGCTAGGATATTTATAAAGGATGAAGAAGGAAATCCTTCTGGAAGCTTCAAAGCTAGAAGAGCGGCAAATGCAGTTTATCACGCCAAAAGATTAGGATATAAAGGTGTAATTGCAGCAACTTCAGGAAATTATGGTGCGGCAGTAGCATCTCAAGCGGCTATTGCAGGATTAAAATGTATAATAGTACAGGAATGTTACGACTCTAAAGGAGTTGGGCAACCTGAAATTGTAGAAAAAGCAAGAAAATGCGAGGCCTTAGGGGCAGAAGTAGTTCAGCTAACAGTAGGACCAGAACTTTTTTATAAATTCTTACTTTTGCTTGAAGAAACTGGATATTTTAACGCTTCTTTGTATACCCCTTTTGGAATTGCAGGAGTAGAAACTTTAGGGTATGAACTTTCTATGCAATGTAGAGAAAAATATGGTAAAGACCCAGATGTGGTTGTTTGTACTCAAGCAGGTGGTGGGAATGTTACAGGAACAGCTAGAGGACTTGTTAAGGCAGGGGCTACAGACACAGTTGTTATGGGTGCTTCCGTTGACCTTACAGGACTTCACATGGCATCAGACAGAGATTTTAACAAAAAATCATTTACTACAGGACATACAGGATTTGGGGTTCCTTTCTCTGTTTGGCCAGATAGATCTGATGTTCCAAGATCTGCGGCAAGACCACTTAGATATATGGACAGGTATGTAACCATAACTCAAGGGGCGGTTTTCTATATTACAGAAGCACTAGCTACCTTGGAGGGATTAGAAAAAGGCCCAGCAGGAAACACTTCCCTTGCTGCAGCATTTGCCATAGCACAAGAATATCCAGAGGATGCTATTATCATTGTTCAAGAAACGGAATATACAGGTGCAGGAAAGCATGTACAGCCTCAACTTTCTTTTGCAAAAAGTAATGGAATTGATATTTACTTTGGCGATCCTAGTGAAGAGGTTCCAGGCAAAAATATTGTATTGCCTAAACAC
>CAYJJM010000149.1:2314-3296 GCA_964370515.1 uncultured Oscillospiraceae bacterium
CACCCATCTATGATAAAGCCAAAAGAAATGGATCTAGATAAAATGAGAAGATCTTTGATAAAGACTGCTATGAAAACATACAATGTAACAGCACCGACAGAAGAAGACTTAGAGTTCTTGGCTAAAGAAACAAGAAGAGATGTTGACTATGTAAAAGCTGTTATTAAAGATTTAGAGGAATAGTAGTTAAATACTGAAAAAATCAAAGTAAAAATATAACTTAAGAGAAAATCAAATTACACCGAAAAAAGAATTATAAATTACGCTGAAAAAGACAAGTAAAGGAGGATTATATGAACAGAACAGACGATTTCACAAAGAGAAGAGAACATGTTGCAAACCTTTCGGACCAAGAGCTATATGATAGATTTTGGAAATTAACAGAGCAGGTTGTAGCGCCAATGGTTGACCTTGGCAAAAAGAACACAACACCATCTGTAGAAAGAGCGGTACTATTGAGAATGGGAGTTTCATCTCTTGATACAAAGGCAATCGTAGAAGGTTGCATGGATAGAGGCCTTATGGGCAAAGGTGCAGGCCATGTTGTTTATAAGCTATCAAAAGAAGAAGGAATCACCATAAAAGAAGCCTCAGAAAAACTAGCTAATGGAGAAGGCTGGGATAAAGTGGTAGAGCTATTTAAGGGAGGTAAATAAGATGTCAGATATTAAATTAAAATATAATGAAAAGCTAGATATTGAGAATATCTTAAAAGACCTAGATAAATACGAACCAAAGAGAAGAGGTTGGGTTTGGAGAACTCCTGCCCCAGAACTTAAAATGGGCCCTTTTACATACAAGGATGCATCAGTTCCAATGAAAAATGGAGTGCCTTTACCACCGGCAAAGTATTTTGATGGAATTGATCCTCAGCCACTTCCTGTTATTACAACTGAAATAGCTTCTGGAAGATTCGAGGATGATATTAGAAGAATGAGAATGGCAGCTTGGCATGGAGCTGATCACCTAATGGTAATTAGAA
>CAYJJM010000150.1:0-3282 GCA_964370515.1 uncultured Oscillospiraceae bacterium
TCTCTAATTGCTTGTTCCAAGGTACCTTGAACAGTTATTTCCTTAGCCTGCATCTGCCACCCAAAGTATTGAGAACCATCATATTTTATTTTGATTAATATCTTTCTTTTCACCACAGCTCCTTTAGTAACATTTCAAAAATAAAATCTAAATTTACATAATGTTATCTTTGGATAAATGTTTTTAATATTTTGCTATCCACATTAATGTCGGCACTACATCATTTGTCTTTAGGCAAATGTTTTTTAATTCTTAACAGATAAACTAAAGCTTTCGCATAGATAGGATCTGCAATTTTCCACTTGGCATCTTTAAAGAATAAAATTAAAAAAATCCATGGCAATATTGTCTGCCATAACAAACAGAAAATATACTAGTGTCATAGCACAAAAGTATTGGCCTACCGGATGGCTGTCACCTATCTTTATCTTTTTTCTAGCCAATTTATATATGTTTACTATGGCTGCAACAAAAAATCCAGTGCTAATTATTAAGGCAACACCTATAGGCCCTGTCAGAAATCCAACAGCTGCACAAAGTTTAACATCTCCAAATCCTAGGGCTTCTCTTTTGTATATTAATTTCCCTAGTAAAGCTACTATAACCATTACGACCAATCCAACCACAGCTCCCAAAGGTTGAACCCATATATTTTCTCTCTGAATATGAAAAGGCACAAACCCAATTCCTGTAAGCATAAGTAGCATTACTAATTGATCTGGGACTATGCTATATTTTACATCACTTATTCCAATTTCCAGCAGCAAGAATGTTGCCAAAATCACAGGTGCGACCAAAGTTAAATCGCTTAAGAGCATATGAAAGGTTACCAAAGTAAACAAGGCAACAAAAATAGCTTTGAAGGGAACACTTCTTATTCTTTGCCTTTCTTTATTCGTAAGTTCATGGTTGGGTGTTTCGCCATAGTCGCAAAGCCACTTAGCCGGCAACCTGTTAAATAGATAGACAGCTCCATTCCCTAGTATAGTTCCAACTCCTATGCTAATTGTTGTAAATATTAATATTTTCACTATTTCTTCTGTCATTTTTCATTAACCAGCTTTTATTTGTTTATTTTGAAAGAACTTTTAAGCCCAACTATTTTATTGAAAATCAGCTCCCTATCATCACTCTCTTTATGCAACTTTGAATCTGCCACATAGTAGCCATGTCTAAAAAATTGAAATCTTTCTCCTTTTTTTGAATCCAACAAACTAGGTTCGCCATAGGCAACTACCTCTTGGCAGGTGTTTGTGTTTTCTTCATACTCTCCTATTCCCTGTCCATCTTCACCTAGTTTTTCTATCAAAAGATAATCATAGTTTCTTATTTTAAGTTTTACTGCTGTCTTTGCATCTACCCAGTGTATGGTTCCTTTTACTTTTCTTTCAGAAAAGCCTGTGCCACTCTTTGTTACAGGGTCGTATGTACACAGTAGTTCCTTAATGGTTCCGTCATCATTTTTTATGACCTCATTACAGGTTATTAGATATGCCCCTTTGAATCTTACTTCGTTTCCTGGGAAAAGCCTAAAATATTTCTTTATAGGCTCCTCCATAAAGTCTTCACCGTCAACATATAGTTCGTTGCTAAATGGAACTTTTCTTTCTCCCATCTCTGGAACTTCTTTGTTATTTTCCATTACGCAATCTTCCTGACCGTCTTCAGGGTAGTTTGTGATTACAACTTTAATTGGATTTTCAATTACATTTCTGCTTTGGACTTTTGTTTTCAAGTCTTCTCTTATGCAATATTCCAATAATCCTACATCAACTGTACTGTTTGCCTTTGCAACTCCTATTCGCTCGCAAAAATCTCTAATTGCTTCTGGCGTATATCCTCTTCTTCTAAGTCCTGCTATAGTTGGCATCCTAGGATCATCCCAGCCTTCTACAACTCCATCATCTACCATTTTCTTTAAGTATCTTTTGCTCATAACCATATTTGTTATATTAAGTCTTGCAAATTCAATCTGTTTTGGAGGCGTTTCCCACCAACCAATTTCCCTAAGAGTCCAGTCGTATAAAGGTCTATGGTCTTCAAATTCCAAAGTGCATATAGAGTGAGTAATTCCTTCAATGGCATCTTCAATAGGATGTGCATAATCATACATAGGGTAAATGCACCATTTATCTCCTGTGTTATGGTGTGTTGCATGAGCTATTCTATAAATTACAGGGTCTCTCATATTCATGTTGGGAGAAGCCATATCTATTTTAGCCCTCAAAACTTTTTCGCCATCTTTGTACTTTCCTGCTCTCATTTCTTGAAAAAGTTCTAGGTTTTCTTCTACCGTCCTATTTCTGTATGGGCTTTCCTTGCCCCCTTCTGTTAGAGTTCCTCTATATGCCCTCATTTCTTCAGCAGTAAGGTCGCAAACAAAGGCCTTTCCTTTTTTTATTAAGGTAACAGCTCCTTCATACATCTTTTCAAAATAATCAGAAGCCCAAAGCCTTTCATTCCATTTGAAGCCTAACCAAGTAACATCTTCCTCTATGCCCTTTACAAACTCAACATCTTCTTTCACTGGGTTTGTATCATCATATCTAAGGTTGCATTTCCCCTTGTACTTTTGTGCTGTTAAAAAGTTAAGACAAATAGATTTTGCATGCCCTATATGAAGGTATCCATTTGGTTCTGGAGGGAATCTTGTATAAACTTTTTGCCCATAAGTTCCTTCCTCCAAATCTTTATCTATTATATTATGTATGAAATTATTTATTTCTGTCATAAATTTCTCCTCATTCCTCACTTTTATAACTTGACTCTCATATTATCCTCTGAAGCAAACTACATTCCTGTCTAGCAATCAGTATGCTTGGGTAACCAGGCATACTATAAGCGATTTCCCTTTAGAAGTTTCCGCTCTATACGCTACTCTATACGGTAATCTTATAGTCTTTGAGCGAACCCTTAAGCAACGAAGCTTACATATAATTATTATATCATTCTTTGGGCTTTTAATAATAGTCCTTTTTTATTCTTTATATATTTTTTTATTCTTTGTATATTCTTTGTTTCTTCAAAATTTAATTTTTATTTTTGTTTTGTTTGAAAATAAAATAAAGATACTCTCCAAAAAAGCAGGTTCCTCATGGTGCCTGCTTTTTCGTTTTGCTTTATATTTTATTTTGCTTTTCTTCTTGAATTTGTTTTAGTTATATTTCTTCTAAGTACTACCTGATTTTTTCTGTTCATTAATGCTTAAATTCATTAGAATTCACTACATATAATTATTACACTATACCTTTTCTCCTAACAACCACATAAGCCCCTAGGATT
>CAYJJM010000151.1:0-2639 GCA_964370515.1 uncultured Oscillospiraceae bacterium
ATATTTCGAAAAGTTTTTCTTTTCTATAAATCTAGCTTCATTTTGAGGGAACTTGGCAATAAGTTGATTAACTTCAGAAAATTCTGTTTTTATTTCTATCAGGCTACTTTGATGTTTACTTTCTTTTTTATTTATTGTTGCAATATTTTTTATATTATTATCTCCAACTCTAAAGTCGAATAACAATGCTCTAGTTCCATCATAATAATTCAATATGGTTCTGAAAAATTGCTTCATTTCTTCATTGAAATGTCTTGCTTCGTCAAGTTCTCCACTGTATTTGCTCGATCCTTCAACTCCCTCAATAAGTCTATTTTCCATGGTTTTAAGTCTAGAAACACCTACAATTTCACCAATTAGGCCCCTTTGTCCTTCTTTTTCAGATTTAAATCCAGAACTCCAATACAGAGAAGGTATCATCTCACCTTGTGGATTAGCAAATGGAATCTCATAATTAATCATTTCTTGATTTTCTAGCAAAATCAAATCTTCCACATGATATCTGAATTTATCTTTTGCATCTAAGTATGTTGATTCTTCAACAGTCGTTCCAATTAAAGTATTTGAGTCAATGCCAAAAAATTCTTCATAAGACTTATTGAAAAATTTAAATTTTGCATAGTCATCTTTTATAAATATTGGATTAGGGAGAGCATTTAAAGCCGCTTTATAAAACGAAAGTTTTTTTTCTGTTGAATTTAATTTTTCTATTAATTCTAAATATTTTATGTCAATTTCTTTATTGTTCATAGTTTAAATTCCTGTCTTGATTTTTTGTACACAAATATTCAACTCTTTGTGTAAACAAATATTTTAATTAAGCAAATTATATCACATACCCTTTTGAAATTCAATGTATTTCAATCACATAATCGTTAATAATCGTTAAAGTCAATAACTAGATTTTTACAATTTCACCCAAATTTTCAATGTTAATAAAATAGCAATTTTTTCTTTTTTTCCTTTAGTAAATAAATTCCTCGTATCAATTGGTTTGGACTTCAAAAACTAATCATAACCATTTAATTCAGTTAATAGTTTTCATGAATTTTCTCAGCAATTTTAAGTCCATCCACAGCCGCAGACATTATTCCTCCTGCCGCTCCTGCTCCTTCTCCTGCTGGATATAACCCCATTATGTTAGCTTGTAAATTTTCGTCCCTACACACTTTTACCGGAGATGAGGTTCTTGTTTCAATCCCTAGAAGTACAGTATCTTCATTATCAAAGCCTGTTATTTTCTTTCCAAAACTATGCATAGCTTCTAAGATACCTTCTACCACAAATGTGGGTAAAGCTTTTCTTAGAATGTTTTCTTCTTGCTGAAACTCTTTCCATGTTGTTTTTATTGGTTTGTACTCACAACCATTTAATTCAAAGGCTTTCTTCTCAAAATTTCTTCTATAATCTAGGCCTGCCAAAGGACCTTCGGTTCCAAAATCTTCAGTCCTAACTTCAACTAAGACAGCACTGTTTGCATATAATCCATCTCTTTTGCTATTACTCATTCCATTAATAACAATCTCTTCTGGTCCACTTGATGCCATTATAACTTCGCCTCCAGGGCACATACAAAAGGTATATACTCCTCTTCCATTACTTGCCTTGTGCGAAAGCTTATATTCTGCTGCTCCAAGCTTTTCTGCCAATTTTGCATCTCCGTATTGTGCCTTGTTTATAAGATTCTGGGGATGAACTACTCTAACTCCCATTGAAAATGGTTTTTGTTTCATATGTACACCTAGGGTTTCTAGAATTTCATAGACATCAAGAGAACTTTGGCCTGTAGCAACCACAAGTATTTTTCCCAAAATAGTTTTTTCACCACTCTCTTGTTTTATTATGACTCCTTCTATCTTTTCATTAGTAGATAAAATTTCCACTAAGCAGCTGTTGAATATTATCGTTCCTCCTAGGTTTTCGATTTTATTCCTAATATTTTTCACCACTTTTATCAAAACATCTGTTCAAATATGTGGCTTTTGTTTGTAAAGAATTTCCTTTGGCGCTCCTGCCACATATAGTTCTCTCAGAACTTTTTGTATTCTAATATCGTTGATTCCTGTTGTTAGCTTTCCATCAGAAAATGTTCCAGCACCACCTTCTCCAAATTGGATATTTGATTCACCATTTAAAATACCTTTTTCAAAAAACTTTTTAATATCTTTTGCCCTTTCTTCAGCTTTTTTTCCCCTTTCAATCACTATTGGTCTTAGCCCCATTTCCGCCAAGGCTAAAGCACAAAACATTCCGGCAGGTCCAAAGCCCACAATAATAGGTCTCTCCCTCTCCAAAATTTTCTTTTTTATTTTTTCCTCTTCATAAGAAATTTCTCTTTTTTCTGGCAAGGGCAAGTTTAAATTTTCATCACATTGAAAATCAATAGTATATATTCTCTTTATATCCAGCTTTCTTCTAGCATCTATAGACTCTTTCACTATCTCCCAACTATCAATTTCAATCATTTTTCCTATTTTTTTGCATATTTTTTGAGGGATTTGTTCTTTTTCCTCATTAAGAGAAAGTTTTATTTGACTTATTCGATATTTTTTACTTTCCAATATTTTCTCCTGCTTTCATAGCTGTTTCCCAAGCAATTTGTAAATTATATCCACCACAAGGACCTTCTTTGTCCAATA
>CAYJJM010000151.1:2649-3281 GCA_964370515.1 uncultured Oscillospiraceae bacterium
CTATCCTAGATTCCATTGACTGAAGATTAATTTCAGTTATGGGAATGCCTCCTCGAGTAATTTGGGCTTCTTTCCATCCTCTCAACCCTTTAATTTTGAACTTCATATTTTTTAATTTTTCTAAAATAATTAAAACCGTTTCTTCAGAAATTTCTGAAATCAGATGGCTAGAATCATTGGGTAAATCCTTTATTATCTTATTGGCAAGTTTTTCATCTACAAGCGATAGCATAAAGTCTTTTGTCGAAAATTTTTCTATTTTTTTTCTTTCATTAAGAAGTTGTAGCATTTTTTCTTTTGTAAATTCAGGAAAGAAATCTAATAAAACAGTGTATTTATTAAAGTCTTTCCCTATATAGCGACTCATATTAAAGGAAACAATTCCAGAAAGGCCATAATCGGCAAAATGTACTTGTCCTTTTTCTCTACAAATCTTTTCATGCTCTTTAAGCAAATTCATTTCAACATTTGCTCTAACACCTTTTATATCCGAAAAATCTTCCTCGCATTCAATGCCTACAAGAGCAGGCACTAAGCTGGTCACACTATGACCCAACGTTTTCGCTAAGGCATATCCGTCTCCTGTCGTTCCATATGCTGGTGATGCTTTCCCTCCCGTTGCTATTATAATG
>CAYJJM010000152.1:0-3268 GCA_964370515.1 uncultured Oscillospiraceae bacterium
TTGTATATCATCCTTAGTTGCATCTGTTTCAATTCCGATGATTACTCCAACCTTATCATTTCCATGAACATAGCCTGTGTACACTACAGCAGGATCGTCATATCTGACAAATCTTCTTATGCTAAGGTTTTCACCGATTGTAGCTATTTTGTTGTTTAAAGCTTCTTGGACTGTCCCTTCGTCTTCAAAAGATAAAGTCAATAAAACTTCAACATCTGCAGGGTTTTCTTCTAAAACTTTTGTTGCAAGTTTTTCAACAAATTCCACAAAGTCTGCGTTCTTTGCAACAAAATCAGTTTCAGAGTTAACTTCAACTAGGGCTGCTACTTTTCCATCTGCCGCAAATGCTGTTCTTACAATACCTTCTGCAGCAATTCTTCCTGCCTTTTTTGCAGCTTTTGCAAGTCCCTTTTCTCTTAGAACTTCAATTGCTTTATCCATATCGCCATCGGTCTCTACAAGAACTTTTTTACAGTCCATCATGCCTGCTCCAGTTCTTTCTCTTAGTTCTTTAACCATTTGGGCTGTTACTGCCATTATATTACCGCCTTTCTTATCTAACTTGGGTTTACTCTTCTGTTTTTTCTTCTTCTACAGCTTCTTCTTCAATTTCTGCTACAACTTCAGTCGCTTCTAAAGCTTCTTCGTCAAAACTTTCGCCTTGGTTGGCTTCTATAACAGCATCTGCCATTAAGCTTGCAATTAATTTTACTGCTCTAATAGCATCATCATTTGCCGGAATAACAAAGTCTACATCATCTGGGTCACAGTTTGTATCAACAATTCCCACTACAGGAATTCCTAATATCCTCGCTTCTTTTACAGCAATTCTTTCTTTTTTAGGGTCTACAACGAACAAAGCTGCTGGCATTCCTGGCATATCTTTAATTCCGCCTAGGAATTTTTCTAATTTTTCCATTTCTCTCACAAGGGAAAGAACTTCTTTTTTTGCTAGTTTTTCAAAAGTTCCGTCTTGTTCCATAGCCTTGATTTCTTCAAGTCTTCTAATTCTAGCAGAAATAGTTTTGTAGTTAGTAAGCATTCCTCCAAGCCATCTATGGTTTACATAGTACATTCCACATCTATTGGCTTCGTCTACTACTGCAGCTTGTGCTTGCTTTTTTGTTCCTACAAACAAAATAGGTTTTCCTGTTTCTGCCGCTTCTTTCATGAACCCATAAGCTTCATTAATTTTTTCTACTGATTTTTGTAAATCTATTATATAGATTCCATTTCTTTCAGTGAAAATATAAGGTGCCATTTTTGGGTTCCATCTTCTTGTTTGATGTCCAAAATGTACACCTGCTTCTAGCAATTGTTTGATTGATATAACTGACATAATTAACCTCCTTGGTTTTTACTCTACCACCTTTTCTTTCCCTTGCAACAACTGCCTCATTATGTCTTGAGACAGCACCTATTGCAAAGTGGAGAAGGTGTGCTAATTTATTTTTGTGCAAAACACAAGTAATACTATACTACATTTCTCTTTGGTTTTCAAGGGTTTTCGGGAATTTCCATAGCATTTTCATCGCATTCCATAGTATCCATAGTACTTTTGGCAATTCCCACAGTATTTTTTGGAGATTTCCACAGTATTTCTTGGATTTTTGGAGAATTCCCACAGCAAATTTCACGATTTCACAATTTCACGATTTCAGAATTTTATAATATTTTTATAGTTCCAAAAATCCTATAATTTCTTCCACAACTTCTTTCAACGATTTATTCTCACATTCCAGTGTAACCGTTGCATTTTCTTCATAGAGAGGTACTCTTTCAGCATATAATTCTTCTAAGCTTTGATCTTCTCTCAATGCCACACCTCTTTTGGAAAAATCTCCTAACCTTTCTTTTATAGTCAAATAAGGTAGTTTCAGATAAATGACCGTTCCAATATTTCTGAAATGTTCCAAGGCTTCTTTGCAATAGCATATGCTACCACCTGTTGCTATTATGCTATTTTCCACAACAATTTCTTGGTTTATTATATTTTCAGTTTCTATAAATCCATCAATTCCTTTATTATCTATTATTTCTTCTAACATCATACCCATTTTTTCTTGGATAAGAATATCTGAGTCAATGAAATTTTTTCCTGCTTTCTTGGCAAGTACTACTCCTATGGTACTCTTCCCAGCACCTGGCATTCCAATTAGTATTATATTTTTTTTATTCGTTTTCACATGCTTCTCCATTTTTATTCTTCGATAAATTCCCTTGTGCGAATTCTCTTTTCCTGTTCTTTGTAATTGTCACATTTATGATATAATGATTATATCATAAGAAAGGATGGTATTCTATGAAATATAATAAGCTTGGTAATACGGATTTATCCGTAAGCGAAATCGGTTTTGGTGTTTTAACTGTAGGGCATAATCAGCTTAATCTGCCTATTGATGAAGGTGGCGACCTTGTAAAGTATGCTTTGGAAAAAGGCATAAATTTTCTCGATACAGCAGAGTACTACGAAACATATCCTTACATTAAAAATGCTTTTGAAAAAACTCCTATTCGTCCTATCATTTGTTCTAAATCCTTGGGATCAACAAAAGCAGAAATGAACAAGGCCATTGACGACGGGTTAAAAGCTTTGGATATAGCTTTCTTTGATATATTTCTAATGCACGAAATTCGCCATGACGGCGATTGGGAAAGTAGGAATTTGGCCTTTGAAGCATTAAAAGAAGCCAAGAAAGCTGGGAAAGTGAAATATATTGGAATTTCTACTCATCATGTTGATGTTACAATTGAAGTTTCCAAAATTCCAGAACTTGACATAATATTCCCTCTTATCAATCTAGAAGGATTAGGAATAAGAAATGGTGCTACACATGGTTGCCGTGAAGATATGGAACATGCAATCTCTCTAAATGTAGAAGCCGGAAAAGGAATTTTTCTTATGAAGGTTTTTGGCGGTGGCAACTTAGTTGCAAGGTATCAAGAAGCATTAAATTACGGTCAAGGAATAGAAGGTTCTTCTTCTATGATGATTGGCTTCGGTTCCAAGGATGAGGTTGATAAAGCAATTGCCTTTGCAGAAGGTACTCTTCCCAAAGAATATACACCTAATCTTTCCAACAAAAAAATCACCATAGAACAAGGTGATTGTGAGCAATGTTTTGCTTGCTTGCGTAAATGCCCTAATGACGCAATATATGTAACTTCTGATAGTAAAGTTATGATAAATAACGAAAACTGTTTAACCTGCGGTTACTGTGCACCTGTATGCCCAACAAGGGCTTTAATCTTTATTGGTTAAAGGCAT
>CAYJJM010000153.1:0-3258 GCA_964370515.1 uncultured Oscillospiraceae bacterium
ATTTTTTCATCCTTAATCTTCATAAACCATTTTTTTCTTACTGTGAGGGCTATTAATTCCAAGTTCAACAGCCGCTATACCTTGTGCTATTAAAAACATTCCTATTAGTTCTGCTGTAGACGCTAGGCCTAGTATTGGGTTAAAGAAAGCTAGCGAGCCTACTGCTGTTAGTAAAATCCCAATACCCATGGCTGCAAAAAAGTTTGTTTTCTTGCCTTCTAGGTCAATATTCGTAGCAGCCGCAACTCTTAGTATTCCTGAATAAATTACCCATATCCCCAATACATAGGGTATTACTATTTCTGCATTTAAAAGGTTTGACAATATTAAGACTCCTAGAAAAATTCCCATTATACCATCTACCAACACCCAAGTATGCTTTATTCTATTTTTATATCTTGCTCCAACAAAATATCCTATAAATAAAATAAACCCCAACAAAACCAATGCACTGCCAACAACAAACGCAATCGCAGAAAATGTTATCCCTGTATTAGCTATAGCAAAAACTCCCGATAAAACAACAAGTAATCCCGCAAATAATGTTAATATTCCCATTATTTTTCCTCCTTTATATTTTCTGGGGGCACAAAGACTATCTCAGCCTTACCCTCTATTCTTTTTTCAAATGCTTCTATTAGGCCCTCTTCTTTGCCTACTTTTCCCGATGTTCCCATAACAACATACTTAACCTGATTTTTTTCAACAAGGCCTAATAATGTTTCTAATACATTGTTAGCTTTAATTACAGTTAAGTTGGCACCAATTTTTTGAGCCTTCTCATACAAATAATCCAAGGCCTCAGCTTCAGATTCACTATTTAAAAAATTTGTCTTTTTTGACGCAACATGAATTATATATAGCTCTGATTTGCCCAAATTCAAAAGTTTTTGGCCTTGAGTAATTAATCTATCGCAGGATTTTTGCTGTGTAACACACACCATTATATTCATTAATACTTACCTCCGTAATATTCGTACAAATAACATTATACCTTAATTCCCCCAACATTACTAGCACAAATTTTCACAGCAGTTTTCACAAAAGTTTTGAATACATCTAACACAAATTTCTACTACATATTTTATATTTTTGTATTTCCATCAAGAGAAACGGTAATATTTTTTTAATCATTTTTTTAAATATATATTTCTTGATAGCTTATCTAGCCTTTGTGATAGTTAAACTGGTTTTGGTCTCTTTCATTTTATATGATATAATTATTATATGAGTAGAATAATTTTGCATTGTGATATGAACTCTTTCTATGCCTCTGTTGAACTTTTGGATTTTCCAGAATTGGCTAGTTTTCCTGTTGCTGTTTGCGGAAATCCTGATAAAAGACACGGTATAATTCTTGCAAAAAATGAGAAAGCAAAAAAGTTTGGAATTATTACTGGCGAAACTTTGTGGCAAGCCCAAAGAAAGTGCCCTGCTCTAAAAACCCTAAAACCAAACATGTGGAAATACAAAAAAATGTCTAAGACCATAAATCAAATTTATTCTTCCTTTACGGATATTATAGAGCCTTTTAGCATTGATGAATCCTGGTTAGACATTACAGATAGCCTTGTTTTCTTCTCACAACAACCAGAAATTGTTGAAATTTTAGAATCAAAAAAAGAATTTACCCTTTTGAAAGATATATCAGAAAAAAAAGAACTTTCAACCGAAAACCAATTTATTCTAGGAATTGCAATTGGCGATCTCGTTCGGAAAATCATCTTAGAAAAACTAGGATTATCTCTTTCTGTTGGAGTTTCATACAATAAAGTTTTTGCAAAAATGGGAAGTGAATATAAAAAGCCTAATGCAACTACTCTTATTTCATATGATAATTTTAAAGAATTATTGTGGCCATTACCAATTGGCGACTTGTTCTTTGTAGGTGCAAAAACAGAAAGCAGCTTAAAAAAAATAGGCATTTCAACAATTGGTGATTTAGCAAATCAAAAGCCTGAATTCATTGAAAAGAAACTTGGAAAAACGGGTGTTCAAATTCATAACTATGCAACTGGTAAAGATCAAAGCCCCGTTTCGCATATGACCGAGAAAAGAAAGATTGGTTCTATAGGAAATGGTTTGACTTTTAATCGAAATTTAACAGGCCTCGATGATATAAAAGTCGCTACTTTAGGCCTTTCTGATCAAGTTTCTGCACGGCTTCGTAAGCATCAATTAAAAGCTTCTGGCGTGAAAATAGATATAAAAGACCCTAGTTTCAAAGTTATTTCAAGGCAAAAACAGATGGTTTCAGCATCCAATTCTCAAGAAGACATTTATTCATGTGCTTTAAATTTAATTTTAGAAAATTGGGAAATGAAAAATCCCATAAGACTTTTGACGGTAACAGGAATTAATCTTATTGACGAAAACACTAATGAGCAAATTAGCTTTTGGGAAGAAGATAATGAGTCTAGAGAAAAAAAAGAATCTATTAGCCAAGCTATAGATTCTATAAGAGAAAAGTATGGTGATACTTCTATGACTTTTGGAAGCCTAATCAATAACGACCTTGGTATATCTGGAAAGCACCATATTAAAGACGACTAATACATCCATATCTACCTCTACATAGACAGCATATCAATTGTGGCAAGTTTTTCTAAATCTGCTTCCTTGGAAATTTCACTTGCTTCCTCAATAGGAACACTAACAACTTCATTTCGTGAAATTCCAATGGCAGCTGAAAGTTCTTCTCTTTCAATGTTTTTTATTGCAGCGATAGCCATAAGGCTTGCACGCAATCTGTCCATGGCCGTAGGAGACCCTCCTCTTTGTAAGTATGACATAACAACAATATTTGTCTTTTGCCCAATTTTTTCTAATACTTCCTCTGCTATCTTCTTATTTTCTATGTCAACACCCTCTGCCTTTATAATTATGCTATGGGCTTTGCCTCTGTCTTTGCCTGCTTTTAATTTTTTACAAATAGTATCAAAACACACTTTAACCTCAGGAATTAAAATAGTATCTGCCCCTCCTGCAAGGCCTGCCTAAACGGCTATGTCACCACATCTTCTGCCCATAACTTCTATTAATGTTCCTCTACCATAAGAAGATGCTGTATCTCTTATATTTGAAATTCCAGAAAGTACTGTATTAACTGCTGTATCAAAGCCAATAGTGTAGTCTGTATACCCCATATCATTGTCTATGGTTCCAGGCAATACCATACAGGTAATTCCCTTCTTTTTCAACTCTACCGCCCCTTTCAAAGAGCCCTCTCCTCCAATAACCACCAAGGCATCTATTTCT
>CAYJJM010000154.1:0-3250 GCA_964370515.1 uncultured Oscillospiraceae bacterium
TGTCATTTTCTATCCTCCTAAATTAATTGTTTTCCTTTTAAGTTTATCAAAAGATTCGTTGCTAATTCTTTTGGTTCATCTCCTTCAACTATTACACCCTTTCCTTTTGGTTTTGGTGTAAATGATCTAAATACTTTTGTTGGAGAAGCATTTAACCCTACGATTTCTCTATTAACACCAATATCATCTGCATTCCAAACAGGTATATTCATATCTACAGCATTAACTATGCCTGATATGCTCATATATCTTGGTTTGTTAAGTTCTTTAATTGCTGTTAATAGGCAAGGAGTTTTGATTTCTACGATTTCATATCCATCTTCTAATGCTCTTTGAACGGTGATTGTTTTCATATCGTCAGATATTTTAAAATCTTGAACATAAGTAACTTGTGGAATGTCAATTTTTTCTGCTAATTGTGGTCCAACTTGTGCTGTATCACCATCAATAGCTTGTCTTCCTGCGAAAATCAAATCATAATCCCCGATTTTCTTTACTGCTGCAGTTATAGCATTTGAAGTAGCCCATGTGTCTGAGCCACCTACTGCTCTGTCACTTACTAGTATCGCTTCATCTGCTCCCATAGCTAAGCACTCAGTAAGCATTTCCTTTGCTTGCAAAGGTCCCATTGATACAACAGTAATATGTACATCATCATACATGTCTTTAATTTTTAGTGCTTCTTCCAAAGCGTTAGCATCATCATGATTTAATATGCTAGGAATACCATCTCTAATCAATGTACCTGTTTCTGGATTTATTTTTATTTCATTAGTATCAGGTACTTGTTTTGCACAAACAATTATTTTGAAAGCCATTTTGCTTTTCCTCCTTCTTTTCTACTTGCCAAAAACAGCGGCTGAAATAACTACTTTTTGTACTTCGGAAGTACCTTCATAAATTTCAGTAATTTTAGCGTCTCTCATCATTCTCTCTACTGGATAATCTTTAGTATATCCATATCCACCGTGAAGCTGTACGCACTTTGTAGTTACATGCATAGCTGTTTCTGCAGCAAATAACTTAGCCATAGCTGATTCTTTACTATAAGGTAAACCTTTTTGTTTTAAATCTGCAGCTTGATATATAAGCAATCTTGCAGCTTCAATTCTTGTTGCCATATCAGCAACCTCAAATTGCAATGCTTGCATTTGAGAAAGCTTTTTGCCAAATTGTTTTCTTGCTTTCATATAGTCAACAGTTACATCAAATGCACCTTGTGCAATTCCTAAAGCTTGAGCAGCAATACCTATACGACCTCCATCAAGTGTTGCTAGAGCTACTTTGAATCCTTTTCCAATTCCACCCAAAAGTCTGTCTTTTGGAATTTTACAGTTTGTGAAAACTAATTCAGTTGTTGAAGAAGCACAGATTCCCATCTTGTCTTCAGTTTTTCCAATTTCAAAACCTTCGTCACCTTTTTCAACAATAAATGCTGAGATTCCGCCTCTAGTGCCTTTAGATTTATCTGTCATTGCAATTACAACAAATGTTTCTGCATATCCACCATTAGTGATGAATACTTTTGCCCCATTTAGTAACCAGTGATCGCCTTTATCCTCTGCTTTAGTTTGTTGTCCTCCAGCATCAGTTCCTGCATTTGGCTCAGTTAATCCGAATGCACCAAGTTTTTTTCCTGTAGTTAAATCTGGCATATATTTTGCTTTTTGTTCATCTGTACCAAAAGCATATATTGGCCATGCACAAAGAGAAGTATGCGCCGAGCAGATAACTCCTGTAGATGCACAAACTCTTGAAAGTTCTTCTACAGTTATTGCATATGAAATGTAGTCTGCACCACCGCCTTCAATTTCTCTAGGGAATGGAACTCCTAACATTCCTAGTTTCCCCATTTTTTCTACATTTTCAACAGGAAATTTGTGTTCTAAGTCGATTTCCGCTGCAATTGGTTCCACTTCATTTACAGCAAACTCTCGTACCATTTTTCTAACAAGTTCTTGTTGTTTAGTTAGTTGAAAATTCATCTAATTGCCTCCTTAAATTAATATAATTAACATATGTTTTTCTTTTTAACTAATCGTTATAAAAATAACGAAATATGTTCTATCTGAAAATTATACCATTTTGTTAAGTTGTTTACAATCATTTTTTGTGAAATTTTATGGAATTTTTCGTGAAATTAAAACACTTTAAAAATTGTCTAATAATATTGATATCTTTTTCTATATTTAATAACACAAACTGTTGCAATTACTAGAGACATAGCCTCTGCTATTGGTACAGCTGCCCATATAAAATCAATCCCGAATAAGGTCGGAAGTAATATAATCATAATGGAAAGCAATAAAAATGTTCTTAAAAAAGAAATTAATGCAGATATTTTTCCGTTTGATAAAGAAGTAAATAATGCAGATGCAAATACATTAATACCAATAAATAAAAATCCAAAACTGAAAATTTCGAACCCCTCTAACGCAAGGTTATATACATAACTTCCTTTTTGGGCAAATATTCCAGAAATCGGGCCAGCTAAAAATCTGGCAGTAAAAAACATTACAATAGATATAGTAGAAATAAAAACCAAACTTTTTTTAAACAATTTTTTTAATGATACTATGTTTTTTTCTCCAAAATTATAACTTAGCAATGGAGCCACCCCAGAGGAATATCCCAAGAATATTGCAACCAGTAAAAATTCCGCATATAAAACTATTGTAATTGCTGCGACACCATCTTCTCCCAGGTATTTTAACATAACTAGATTATATAAAATTGTTGTAACTGAAATTGCCAAATTCACTACCATTTCCGAAGAACCATTAGAGCAAATTTTTCCCAAAACCTTAATTTCAAGCTTTGTTTTCACCAAGTATAATGTGCCTTTTCGATAAAATATAAAATACAACAACCCAAATATAGCAGGAATTGAAAATCCTATTCCTGTGGCCAAGGCAGCTCCTGCAACGCCCATATCAAATATTACGATAAATAGATAATCTAATCCAATATTAGCCACACCACCACAAATTGTAGCAATCAGTCCAAAGGTTGGTTTACCTGCTGTCACAAAATAATATTGAAATAGAACTTGTAGCATTTCAACTGGCATAAAAAGTATTAAAATTAAACCGTATATATAGCAATAATCATAAAGAATTTCTGTGGCACCCAAAAACTTTAATAATGGTTCAATAAATATTAATGCTAAGGTTGCACATATTATGCTTACAACAATTCCCACATATACTATCATAGAAAAATGGCTCCTTGCCTTCTCCAATTTTTGTTC
>CAYJJM010000155.1:0-3243 GCA_964370515.1 uncultured Oscillospiraceae bacterium
CAAAGCGGCACCAGTCATAAATTCTCCCAACTTTGTTTTGGCTTTATGAATACCTGGCGTATCTATGAATACTATTTGAGCCTCTTCGTCTGTGTATATTCCCCTTATTACATTTCTTGTAGTCTGGGGTTTTTCTGTTGCAATGGCTATCTTTTCACCTAATGCACTATTAAGAAATGTTGATTTCCCAACATTTGGTCTCCCTATTATACTTACAAATCCACTTTTCAAAATTTAAAACTTCCATTCCTACAATTATAATAATTTCTGGATTGAACTCATAGATAAATTGTCTACATATTCCACACGGCCAAGCCAAAGTACCTTCTGAATAAACTGCTATGGCTTCCAATCTTTGCTTACCTTCTGATATAGCTTTGGACACAGCCACTCTCTCGGCACAAATTGTTGCACCATAAGAAGCATTTTCAATGTTAACACCTGTATAAACAGTGTCTTCCTCTGTTAATAATGCTGCTCCTACTTTAAAATTAGAATAAGGAGCATAGGCAAGATTTGCCGTTTCCTTTGCAATTTTAAAAAGTTCTACAAAGATTTTATTTGTTGGCATATTTAAGTTCCTCCAAAATTATTTTTTCTTTCTTTCTCATAATTTTCTTTTCTTCTTCATCCATATGGTCATATCCAATTAAATGAAATATGCTATGTATAAAAAGATAGACCAGTTCCCTTTCAAAGGAGTGTTCAAACTCTTCACCTTGTTCTTTTACCTTTTCAAGAGAAATCACAACATCTCCAAGAAATATTAGATCTCTTTCTTGAGATTCAGACATTATTTCTTTCTTATTTTCATATTGAGGAAATGACAGCACATCTGTTATCCTATCTTTTCCTCTATATTCATTGTTTAATTCTCGTATTTCCTCTAAGCTAACAAAAGAAAGGCTTATTTCAACTTGTTCATAATCAATTTCTTCTTTTTTAAGTATTTTCTCTACAGCTTCTTTTATATAGTTATATGTTTCTTTTTCATTTAATACATATTTTTTTATTTGGGAAATTTCAGGGCAATCAATTATTATCTTTTTTTTCATCAAACGCCTCTTTCTTTGCTTGATTATTTGAATGTAAATCGTACGCTTCAATTATTTTTTTTACAATATCATGCCTTACAATATCCAAAGTGTTCATTTTTGAGAAGCCTATGTCTTTAACATTTCTCAAGATTTTTTCTGCATGAACTAACCCTGATTCTTTCCCAAAAGGTAAATCTGTTTGAGTTACATCTCCTGTAACTATAACTTTGGAGCCAAATCCCATCCTAGTCAAAAACATTTTCATCTGTTCTTTTGTTGTGTTTTGAGCCTCATCCAGGATTATAAATGCATTATTCAAAGTTCGCCCTCTCATATAAGCCAAGGGAACTATTTCAATAACATCTTTTTCTTTTAGCTTTATAGAAGCTTCTCTCCCTAGCATTTCATACAAAGCATCATATAATGGTCTTAAATATGGGTCTACTTTTTCTTGCAAATCACCTGGTAAAAAGCCTAAGCGTTCTCCTGCTTCAACTGCTGGCCTAGTTAAAATTATTTTTTGAATTTTTCGTTCTTTATAAGCCTTTATTGCCATTGCTACCGCCAAGTATGTTTTCCCTGTTCCTGCTGGCCCTATCCCAAAAACCACATCTTTTTTCTCAATTTCCTTAATATATTTTTTTTGCCCTATAGTTTTTGCTTTAATAGGCTTGCCTCCATGGGTATAGCAAACTATATCTTTATCAATTTGATTTTCAATATAAGAATCTCCATTTTGTGCTAAGTCAATTACATAGTGAACTTTCTGTAAATCAAGATTTTCACCATTTCTTAGAATTTCTATGAATTCTTTTATTATTTTTTCTACTTTTCCCTTGTCTTCCCCAATAAGAACTAGATGGCTGTCCCTTTGTACTATTATACAATCAAATTTTTCTTCAAGTAATTTAATATTTTTATCTAAATTACCTAATATCTCATTTATATTAATACTTTCTTCTATTTTTATTAATATATTTTCCAAAATTCCTCCAAAATTTAATAAATTTCATATCTATAAGTATTGATAAGCTATGTTTCTCAATGTGGATAAATCATCGGCTCTTTTAATAAGTAAACTTATGTTTTGCTGAATGTTATTATATAGTACATTCAAAGTTATTATATAGCATATTCATTGATAAAAAAAGGGATAACATCGCTGTTCTCCCTTAGTTTTTTTGATTTTTTAAGCTAAATAGTCATCTACAATTCTTTTTACATCATTACCATCTGCTTTGCCTTTAAGTTTTCCCATAACGGAACCCATTAGCTTTCCTTTTTCTTTTGGTTCTGAAATCCCCATTTGGGATGCTGTTTCTTTAACAACTGCTAAAATTTCTTCTGAGGACATGAGTTCTGGTAAATATGAAGATAAAATTTTGATTTCTTCTTTGTAGACATCAATTAAATCAGTACGATTTGCTTTTTGAAATTCTTCTATTGCATCTTTTCTCATTTTCACTTGTTTAGTTAGAATTTTCAAAACATCATCTTCTGTTAATTCTCTTCTCTCATCCACCTCGATTTGTTTTATAGCAGCTCTTGCTAAATTGATGGTGTTTTTTCGAATTGTATCTTTTGATTTCATAGCCTCTTTATAGTCGCCTATGAGTCTATTCTTAATATCCAAATAATCACCTCTTTGGTTTTAAATTAGTATTTTTTATTTGCCTTTTTTCTTGCTGCTTCTGACTTTCTCTTTCTTTTTACACTAGGTTTTTCATAGTATTCTCTTTTTCTCAGTTCACCAGAAATTCCATCTCTTGCACATGATCTTTTAAATCTTTTTAATGCGCTTTCAAGACTTTCGTTTTCTTTTACAAATACTTGTGCCATAATTCTTGCTCACCTCCTGACATTATAAACTATGTCTACAATTATTCATTATACCTTGTTCCAATGAAAATTTCAAGGTGTAAATTGGGTATTTTTTATTGTTTTTTTGTGCTTATTTCTTGTACTTTCTTCATTCTTTATTACATGTATTCTTCTTTCATTACAATTTTATGAGCTTCTTGCGAAGCAGGCACATCTATAATCCTTTGATTTTTGCTTCCTCTAAATTTAAGTGTTAAGTCCTTTTCTTCCTCAATAAACTTTCCATCAATTAAAATATCTACATTTTTCATAAGTTTAAATATATTTTCATCAATTAAAGAAAGTTTCACTATCTCTTCATATTTGTATCCTGAAAATAAAGTTA
>CAYJJM010000156.1:0-3243 GCA_964370515.1 uncultured Oscillospiraceae bacterium
AACTTCTCCAATTTCATCTTCTGACTTTAGCTTATCTGAATCTTGCCATAATCCTTGTCCCATTAAGAATGGGAAGTTTTTGACTTTTTTGCTAGCCTGTATTTTGTATCTTTCCATAAGTTGTGTACATGCCAACTCCAGCTTATTTTCCAGTTCTTCAAAGAATTGATCAATGTCTCCATGGGATTTTATAGCCATCCTTGGAAGGTTTAATGAAGTAAAACTAAGGTTTCCTCTTCCTGTTACCACTTGTTTATTTCTATCATACACATTGGCAATAACCCTAGTTCTGCAACCCATGTATGCGACTTCACTATCCGGTTTTCCTTCTTGATAAAATTGCAAGTTGAATGGGGCGTCCAAAAATGAAAAATTCGGAAACAATCTTTTAGCCGATACTTTCATTGCTAATTTAAATAAATCATAATTAGGGTCTTGTTTATTATAGCTTATTCCTTCTTTTACTTTGAATATATTGATTGGAAAAATAGCTGTTTCGCCATTTCCTAATCCTGCTTCTGTAGCCAATAGAATATTTTCAATAACTAACCTTCCTTCTGGTGATGTATCTGTTCCATAATTGATTGATGAAAATGGAATTTGAGCCCCTGCTCTAGAATGCATTGTATTTAAATTATGCACGAATGCTTCCATCGCTTGATAAGTTGACCTTTTCACTTCTTTTAGTGCATATTCATGTGCTCTTTTTTGTATTTTTTTTGCTTCTGCTTTTTCTATCTTTTCTTCAAGTTTTTTTAGTTCATACTTTTGATAATCGTCTTCATTTGCCATAGTTGGATAAAGTCCTCTTTCATCAAGAATTTCTTTTCCTATAGCCTTAGCAACTTCAACTCCATCTTCTTTGTTATGAAGAATATCCAGCATCTTGCCAATATTTGCCCAATATAATCTTTTGAAGGTCTTTTTTACACCATCTGCCATTACATAGTCAAAGTCTGGAATACTTTGGCCTCCATGTTGATCATTTTGATTAGATTGTATTGCAATACAAGCCAAAGCTGCATAGCTTTGTATGTCATTTGGTTCACGAAGGAAACCATGTCCTGTAGAAAATCCATTTTTAAATAATTTTCTTATATCAATTTGGCAACAAGTTGTAGTTAATGTCAAAAAATCTAAGTCATGTATATGCATGTCTCCCTCTCTATGAGCTTTGCTATGGTTAGGATTTAATACATACATGTCATAAAATTGTTTTGCACCTTCAGAACCGTATTTTAACATGGTTCCCATTGCCGTATCTCCATCAATATTGGCGTTTTCTCTTTTTACATCGTTATCCTTTGCATCTTTGAAAGTCAGATCTTCATACACCTTCATAAGTCTTGTACTCATATCTCTAACTCTGGTTCTTTCTGCTCTATATACAATGAATTCCTTTGCTGTCCTTGCATGTCCATTATCAATAAGGATTTTCTCAACTGCGTCTTGAATTTCTTCTACTGTAGGAGTTTCATTGTGGCAAATTTCTGTAAGGTAAAGTTCAACTTGTTTTGCTAGGTAATCTGCTTTCTCTCTGTCAGTTCCGCCTAAAGCCTTTGCAGCCTGATATATGGCTTCTGCTATTTTTTCTATTTTAAAATCTGAAATTCTACCGTCTCTTTTTACAATTTGTTTAATACTTCCCATTTTATTCAATCCTACAACAATTCAATACATTCACTTATTTTAATACGCACAATATATAGTATCTTTTTTAATGATATCATATAAAATTATACCCCATTTTGTTTTTTTATCAATAGAAAATTTAAAAAAAATATTATTTTTTTTAAAGGCAATCTGCAAATCTGTATTATCATTTAAAATTACATTTCTTTGTGCTATTATATTAATATATATTTATAAATTTAAGAGGTGAAAAAAATTATGACAAAAAATTTCATTGGTATTTTTGCAAGTGCCATAATAATAATGGTTGCTATTATTCTTGTTATGCTAACTCAAATCAATTCTGAAGAAATAACAGATTCTAAAAATTTAAAAACTTCATTATACTCAAATTATGAAACATTTAAAACCGAATTTGAAAAAGCTGAAACCCACAACGATATTGTAGACTATCTTTATGATTGGGCTATTTCAAATGGACTTTCTGCAGTAAAGAATGGGAGCATACTTCAAGTTACTAAAATTGCAAGTGACGATTACTCTTCGGCACCATCTGTCACCCTTCATGTTGATGCCAATTTAGAAGACACCAAAAATTTAGCCCAGTCTGCATCCATTGGTTTAAGCACCTTGATTGGAGCTTCTGAATACGGTGAGGTATCTTTTCTTCTTACACCCTCAAACAATTTTGACTATTACGGTGCAAGCACAATCTCCAAAAAATTTTTAGATGCAGATTACTTCATCTCACTTAGATATAACGAAGATTCTGGAACCATTACATCTAGTGCTTCTGAATCTTCTGCCTTCCTTAAGTCAAATCTTTCCTACAGTCCATCAACCTATGAATTTGCTTATACTATGACACTTACAGGGATTGATTTGCATAATAACGCTCAGAACCTTACTAATATAAAGAATCCTATTCTAGAATTTGGAGAGTTTATGTCCAATATGCATAATGCCAGTGTTTCTTTTGAATATGTTGATTTTATTTCTGGAAATAGCCAAAGTAAATTTCCACATACTACTTCTGTAACTTTGCTTTTCGATGAAAGAAACTTAGAAAAGTTTCTTTCAAGGGTAGAAAGTTTAGAAAATAGCTTTGATTCGTATTATGGTGAGCGTTTCCCTGATTACAGTTTCACCTATACTCAGGTTCCTGTTCCTTCCCAAGTTATATCCAATGAGGATGGTTTGAGGGTTCTGGCATTCTTATATACATTTGCAGAAGATGTATATGAAAGTGAAAGTCGAAGCCTCGAGTCAGACAAAACAGAAAATCTAGAACAAAATAACGAGAATAAATCTATCGAAAATCAAAACTCAACTGAGGCTGAGGGAACTCCAGAAGACGAGGATGAAAAAGATATTTTAAATGGTGTTTCTGTTATAAGCCGTATATCCACTGCTGAAAGTCTAGAAGCTGAAATTTCAAATTATGCTTTAACTGATTCTGCAAAAGAAACAATAGAATTAAATTTGGGGAAATCTGCTGCATTGTCTAAAATTTCTATTTCGATTAACAATAAGCTTCCTTTGTGGAGTAGCAATGAAGAAGGTAATATTAATTTACTTCTCCTTGATTCCCTTTCAGGCGAAGGTCTTAAT
>CAYJJM010000157.1:0-3213 GCA_964370515.1 uncultured Oscillospiraceae bacterium
TGGAAGAATGTACAAAGAATCTTATGAAGATAGAAGACTAGCTCCTCAAAACTTGTCAAGAGTTCTAGAGGATACTGGTACAGTAACTTCTAACCTTGTTCCTTGGAACACTTGTGGAGTTACAATGTCTTCATACTTAGGTGTTTATCAGTGGGGAGCTGGCGGTTATGCTCCGTTTGCATTCCTTTGCTGGTTAAATCCATTAATCTCTATCTTCTATGGATTCACTGGAATTTCAATGAAGAAAATGACTGAAGAAGAGTATCAAGCAGTTCTTAAACAAAGAGAAGTTGATAAAGCTACTGAAGCTAAAGAGCTAGAAGCTTAATGAAAGCACTCTAGCCAAAAGAGAATTTATAAAAACGCCAGTGTACACTGGCGTTTTTTATTTAAATATTATATAATATATTTGTAATGTTTCTTTGCATCTTGACTCTATCAATATCATGTCGCAGGGTAAGCTAGACCAAAATAGAACTAATAAATGTATTGATACAGAGATAGATTCAGATATAAATAGAGATGTATATGTAAATATAGGCAATAATAGCAGCAACAATAATAATGCGAAATAAATAAATTTATAACTATTTTTATTCACTATTAATTTGTAACAGGAGGCATTTTATGAAAAAAATCAGAGAGACTTTAAGAGACCATTCCCTTATGCGGTATAGCATATTTATCATATTTACTGTTTCGTTACTTGTAGTAATTTATACTTTTGTCACTAACTTTGTTCCTGTTATGAACTGGTTTGGTGGGCATGCAAGCATTTTTTTGAGAGCCATTTCTCCCTTGATAATAGGTATTGTTTTGGCATATCTAATTAACCCTATGGCATCTTTTTTGGATGAAAAAGTTATGATTAGGCTATCTAAGCCTAAGGATGACCCAGATAAGGAAAAAAAACGTGCAAAAAAAACAAGACTTGTAAGTACTTTGCTAAGCTACCTTATTATAGTTGCCATTATAATTAGTTTGCTATTTTTCTTCACTTCCTTAATAATCGGAAGGGTTGTTATTGGAGGTCTCTCCAGCTTATATACAAGTATATTAGAGTATATACAAACACACGAGCAAATGCTGGCGGACTTTATTTCACAAATTCAAAGTGAAACTTCCATATTTGGATTCCAAATATCTGACATTACTTCTTCCGCCGTAGATTGGTTGCAAAATAGTGGATTTAATTTTTCAGATATTCTTACTATTATAACTGGTCTTGGAAGCAGCATTGTTTCCTTTATCATAGGTATAATTATCAGTATCTACCTTGTGTTAGATAAAGATTTCTTTATTGGTCTAGTAAAAAAGCTAGGAAGGCTTATTGTTTCTGATGATAGGGCTGAAAGAATAGAAAACACTGCTACGGAAGTAAATGGTGTCTTGTCTAGCTTTGTAAAAGGCGTGTTTATTGACGCTGTAATCGTTGCGGTTCTTTCATCTACTGCACTTACTATTTTAGGTGTTGATTTCGGTGTCTTCATTGGTATCTTTGCTGGGATTTGCAATATTATCCCTTATTTTGGACCAATCATAGGAATGATACCTGCTTTCCTTATAGGAGCTTTTACCGACAGTATTCTTCAGGGAGTTTTGGCAGTTGTGCTGCTTTTCATAATACAGCAAATAGATGGTAATTTTATATATCCTAAGGTTGTAGGCTCTTCCACTGGACTTCATCCTTTGTTTGTACTACTAGCAGTGGCTGTAATCGGTTCTTATGGAGGTTTAATGGGAATGATAATAGCAGTTCCAATTGCTGGAATCGTTGCTATATTCATCAAAAAATGGGTTCTATGGAAAGAAGAACGAAAGGTCTTAAAAGCTAATAAGTTGAAAAATTCAGAGCAGTAAAGTATTACCGAGATTTTATAAAATCTCACATGAGTATATAAAAAAGAGGGCCTTGGTTATTCGCCACTGCCCTCTTTTAATTATTTACTTATACAAGTTCTAAAAATACAACTTCTGCACAGTCTCCTCGCCTTGGCCCTAGTTTTAAGATTCTTGTATATCCACCATTTCTATCTGAATATTTTGGTGCTATTTCATCAAAAAGCTTTGTTACTACAGACTCGTCATATACATAAGCTAGTACTTTTCTTCTAGCATGAAGATCTCCTCTTTTTGCAAGAGTAATCATTTTTTCTGCTGCTTTTCTTGTTTCTTTCGCTCTATCAGAAGTTGTAGATATTCTTCCTTCTCTCAAAAGGTCAGTTACAAGATTTCTTAGCATAGCTTTTCTATGGGCTGAATCTCTACCTAATTTCCTGTAGCCTCGCATTCTTTTTCTCCTTTCATATTATTTATTCGTCTGAACCTCGGAATTTTAATCCTAAAGCATTTACTTTTTCTTTTATTTCTTTAACAGAAATATCCCCTAGATTTCTTAAAGTGCGAAGATCTTCTTCTCTTTTGCTTATAAGTTCTTCCACCTTTTTAATTCCAGTTCTCTTGAGTGCATTAGCTGATCTAACTGAAAGCTCTAATTCTTCTATGGTCATTTCTAAAGCTTTACCTTTTGGATCATCTGCTTTTTCAACCATAAAGTCCATCGCACTGGTTTTTTCTTCTAGTTGAATAAATAAATCCAAATGTTCATGCATTATTTTTGCACCCATGGCAACACTTTCTGTAGGTGTCACCGAACCATCTGTCCAAACATCCATAATAAGTTTATCAAAGTCAGTTACTTTACCTACTCTAGTGTTTTCAACTGTGAAGTTCACTCTCTTTATAGGTGTAAAAATTGAATCTACTGGAATTACAGAAACTCTGTTATTTTCGCCTTCTTTGTTTTGCTCAGAAGGTACATAGCCTCTTCCCTTAGCGATTACCATTTCCATTTCTAGTCTAGCATTATCTGCTAATGTAGCTATATGCAAATCTTCATTTAGTATTTTGACTTCCGAATCACAGTTAATATCTCCGCCTGTTATTGTGGCTGGGCCTACAGCATTAATATATATTTTCTTTACTGATTCGTCGCTATCAATTCTTACAGCTAATCTCTTTAAGTTTAGGATTATTTCCGTAACATCTTCTTTTACTCCAGGTATTGTGGAAAATTCGTGCAAAATACCATCTATTTTTACTGATGTTACCGCCGCTCCAGGTAATGAACTAAGAAGAACTCTTCTAAGACTATTACCTAAAGTTGTTCCATACCCTCTTTCCAAAGGTTCTACGATAAATCTTCCGTAGTTT